>JAEWHG010000050.1 GCA_023387935.1 Bacillota bacterium | reverse complement strand
CAACTAAAGTAGCACCAGAAACAACGTCAACTACTTCTTCAGCAGTTTTAGTAGAAGTAAGGGCTTTAAGTTCTGCTACAGTTTTACCTTTTACAAAAGCTTCAATAGCATTGAAGTTCTTATCAAGTGAAACAGTAGAACCAGCTTTAGTAGCCATGTTCGCACTGTAAGCATCTGCATTAACAAGTTTAGAAGCTAAAACCATATCAGGATCAGCATAATTCTTACCGAAGTCTTTATCAGAGTTAGGAACACCAGTATTGGTAGCTTTAGCCATAAACTGATACTCTTCTATAGAAGTAGCCACAATTTTATCTCCAGCTAATGCAACCGTAACGTTAGCAAAAGCCTTTGTTCCGTGAGCAGCATAGTCAGCTCTTCCGATTTTTAAAGCGGTTTTTCCAGGGGCTAGAGGTATGGTAGGTTCAACTGGATTTGTAGTAGGTATAGTTGGTTTTGTAGGTACAGTTACAGTTGGAGCCTGTGCTATTTTATTCATTAAGCTTGCACGTGTTAGAGGTCCTACAAATCCATCAACCTTAAGTCCATTTTTACCTTGGTAATCTTTAACAGCATTAAGTGTTAAAGGTCCAAAACTACCATCAACTTCAAGATTGAAGCCTTCGTTATTAAGTAATGTTTGTAAAAGCTTAACATCATTACCAATAGAGCCTCTTACAAGTACACGGGTCAAACTTGTTGGCAAATTATCTGCAAAAGCAACATCTACACCTAATAAACTAGATGGACTTCCCAGTATAGTTGCTAATGTAAATAGCACTAATACAGCATAGGTAAGTAATTTTTGTTTTTTCTTCAAGATAAATCCCCCTTTTATTTAAGATATGTAACATATTTGTCTGAATAAGATAAATATATTTAAATTTAGCTCAATAATAATGATTGATAATTATCAAACTATTAAATTTAAAAAATTTTCAAATTATCCAGAAATATTACCAATATAATCTTACCAACTTTTCCTATGAATGTATAGTAAAAATATTTATTTATTATAAAATAATTAATTTAATAATATATTCTAAGAAAAACATATTAGTAATATAGTTCTATACATTTAAATTACAATACTTAATGTTAAAACATTATCAGAAGCTAGCTAAATTTAGGGTTATTCATATGAATATAAATTTTTCAGATTGAATCATATACAATTTTTTATTCAAATATTTAATAAAATTAAAAATAAATAGTTATTCTCAAAATAATGGGTATATATATCGCAGATAAAGAAAATATGTTTATTTAGTAATACAGTTTTTAGATGAAATAAAGATAAAAATTAAATAAATAATATTTTAATATATTAAGGAGGAATACTAAAATGTCAAAAGATTTTTATACTGCAATGAAAGAAAGACGAACTATATATGGAATTAGCAAAGGATCAACTATTTCAGACGAAAAAATTCAAGAAGTAATAAAAGAAGCTGTAAAACATACGCCATCAGCATTTAATTCTCAAAGTGCAAGGGTTATTATTTTATTAGGACAAAATCATGATAAGTTATGGGATATTACGAAGGAATCCCTAAGAAGAATAGTTCCAGAAGATAAGTTTGCATCTACTGAAGAAAAAATCAACTCATTCCGTAGTGGATATGGTACCGTATTATTTTTTGAGGATACTAGCGTAACTGAATCACTACAAAAGCAATTTGCCCTTTATAAAGATAATTTTCCGGTTTGGGCACAGCAGTCAAATGGTATGCTTCAATATGTAATTTGGACTTCACTAAATGTTGAAGGATTTGGAGCATCATTACAGCATTATAATGAACTTATAGAAGATGAAATAAAGCATCAATGGAACATACCAAGTAATTGGAAGCTTACTGCACAGATGCCATTTGGTAAACCAACTGCTCCTGCTGGAGAGAAGGAGTTTATAGCATTAGAAGAAAGAGTAAAGATATTTAAGTAATTTAAAAGTATAGGAATTGTAGAATAATAAGTAACATGCATGAATCTTTTTAAAGTTTCATGTATGTTACTTATTTATTATTGTAAGAAGAAGTAACCACATTTAAGTAACCCCAAAGATTTTGTTTGCTTTGAGCATCTAATCGTCTATAAGCTTCTATTAACTGTTTTTCATCTTCAGAGTGCTGATTAGTAAGGTATGATTCATTTGTTTCCTTAATAACCTCAAGGCTAGTATCTTCTCCAGTTAATATCCAATCTATAGAAACATTAAATATTTTTTTAAATTGAATTAAAGCATTTGCAGAGGGTAGAAATTTATCATTTTCAAGTTCACTAAGATTACCAGTAGATAAACCAGTAATTTTTTTTATATCAATTAAAGTTAAATTATTAGATTTTCTAGCAGAGCGAAGTCTTTTTCCTACAGTATCCATATAAATAGCCTCCTCAATTATTATCTATAATCAGAGAAAAAACACATAAATCATTTGACTTTATCGGATAAAAGAGATAAGATTGATTTATGATTAATTTTTAATCTTTATTATTGTATCATAAATATCTTATAAAAGAGAATGACGAGATTTTATTTAAGAGAGGGGATTGTTTTGGGTGAGAAAAAGAAAGTTAACTGATTTTGGAGAATTGGTAAAATTAAGATTATACCAATTAAACATGAAACAAAAAACATTAGCGTATAAAGTTGGGGTATCAGAAGAGTATCTTAGTATGATTTTATATGGAGAAAGATCAGGGAAAAAATATATAGATAGCATAAAAGAAACTCTTTTAATTGATATTAATAATGAAGATATTTAAAATAACAAGCCAATATGAATAGGGGGAGAAGTGAATATTATGAGTTATAATAAAGGTGAGGATATGACAGAAAGATATTACACAGAGAACGAGGATATTTTAAATTTAAAAAATGAAATTGAAAAAATACATAGTAAAATGAAAAACAGTTGTTTATTAGAGGATACTAACACAAGTGAAGATGTATTAGAGTTAAGTAGAAAATTAGATAATATTATTGCAAAATACAATTCTGAAGATACTTAGTAATAATTAACTTACAGACAAGATTTAGAGATATAGCACACATCTTTTAATTTATTGTGTTGACAATAAAGATATGATAAAATTAAGCAATACTTTTTTAAATAAAATTTCTGAGAAGTGTCAATAGATACATAAGTCTAATATTATGAATATATATAGAACCTAAAAAGGTATAAAGTATTAAATAGCTTGGGATTAGTAGCGTAGCTAGTCCCAAGAATAAAACAATATAGGAGGGTGATGCTAATGATAGAAAAAATAAAAAATTAAATGGAAAGCGCCAGAACTTAGATTTTGAACGGGAATAATATCTAAGTTGACGAGGGACAGGGTTTATCGAGTTTTCGGCGGATGCCCTGCGGTGTAATTCACCACCGATAACGGATCTACAAAACCATCAAGCAATTGATGGAACAAAATGATCTTGGTGAAAAGGTCTGTGAAGGTATTTTTTTAGAATATCTGCAGAGGCTTGGTTTTTTGTTGTCTAAAAGTATAAAACTTTTAATTATTGTGTACCATTAAGTAAAAGGCATGAGAGGAGACTAGGCAATGTGTGGAATTGTTGGATATATAGGTAAAAAAGAAGCAGCACCTATTCTAATAGAAGGTATGGAAAAATTAGAATATAGAGGGTATGATTCAGCAGGTATCGCTATTTATAACAATGATGATATTGTTGTAAGAAAATATAAGGGGAGATTAAGTGTACTAGAGGAACACTTAGAAGGAGAAAGCATAGTAGGTTCTTTAGGAATAGGTCACACAAGATGGGCTACTCACGGAGAGCCAAATGATGTAAATGCACATCCTCATACGAATTATACAGGCGATATTGCAGTAGTTCATAATGGTATAATAGAAAACTATATGAAGCTAAAGGAATGGTTAATTGGTGAAGGGAAGGTATTTGTTTCTGACACTGATACTGAGGTAATTTCCCATTTATTAGATTATTATTATACAGGAGATCTAGTAGAAGCTGTTCAAAAAGCGATAAGACGGATGGAAGGTGCTTATGCTATAGGTGTAATTAGCAGACAGAATCCTGATAAATTAGTGGCTGTTAGAAAGGATAGTCCATTAGTTGTTGGAATTGGTGAAGGAGAAAACTTTATTGCATCAGATATTCCAGCACTATTAAAACATACAAAAAAAGTATATTTCTTAGATGACGGAGAAATGGCTATTTTGGAAGAAAATAAGGTTACTATTTTAAATGAATTTGGCCGAAAAGTAGAAAAAGAAATTTTTGAGGTTACCTGGGATGTGGAGTCTGCGGAAAAAGGCGGATATCAGCATTTCATGTTAAAGGAGATATATGAACAGCCTAAATCAATAAAGGATACTCTATCTCCAAGATTAAATGAAAATAATGAAATTATTTTAGATGATATTAAATTATCTAAAGAGGATTTAGATAATATTAGCAAAGTTATTATAGTTGCTTGTGGAACTGCTTCTTATGCAGGATTAGTAGGAAAATATGCAATTGAAAAGTTCGCAAAAATTCCTGTGGAGTGGGAGATCGCATCTGAATTTAGATATAAAGATCCTTTTGTAGATGATAAAACTCTATTAATTGCTATCAGTCAGTCTGGAGAAACAGCGGACACATTAGCTGCTCTAAGAGAAGCAAAGCAAAAGGGAGCTAGAGTTATGGCCGTAACAAATGTAGTTGGTAGTAGAATTTCTAGAGAAGCAGATGATGTTTTCTATACATGGGCAGGGCCAGAAATAGCTGTTGCTTCTACAAAAGCATATGTAACTCAGCTAATAGCAATGTATCTTATTTCTTTAAATATGGGGCTTAAAAGAGGCGTATTATCTAAAGAGAGGCATGACGAAGTATTAGAGGAACTAAAGACATTACCAGAAAAAGCAGAAAAGGTATTATCAAACAAGAATATCATACAGGAACTTGCCGATAAGCAGTTTAATAACCAAAGTGTATTTTATATAGGAAGAGGCTTGGACGATCACGTTTCTAAAGAAGGATCATTAAAGCTAAAGGAAATATCCTATATTCATTCAGAGGCTATTGCAGCAGGAGAACTAAAGCATGGAACCATTGCTTTAATTGAAGATGGGACCCTTGTAGTAGCTTTAGCTACGCAAGATAATCTGTATGATAAAATGCTTTCTAATATCAAAGAAGTAAAGGCTAGAGGAGCATACGTAGTAGCAGTTGCGAAAGAGACTAATAAGGAAATAGAAAAATCAGCAGATGTAGTTATTTATATACCAGAAATAATGGATGAATTAACATCTGTACTATCTGTTATTCCACTCCAATTACTAGCTTATTATATTGCTGTAGCTAGAGGCTGCGATGTAGATAAGCCAAAAAATTTGGCCAAATCAGTAACTGTGGAGTAGAAGGTTGCCCGGGAAACAAGGATTTTGTAGTTTTTAAAAAAGCTAAATTGTTTTAAAAAAGTTAAATCGAAACCATCCCTCTATGGTAATATATACCATAGAGGGATGGTTTTTTTGTCTAAAAGAAAATAATAAATAGTTGAGGGATTTTATTATAAACATAACAACATAATATGTATTTGTTGAAAATCCAATGTTTCAATTTAAAATACAAAAATTATATTTTAAGAATTATAACAAATAAATAAATATTTTTAATAAAGCACTTGTATTTACACACAAATGTAACTATAATAGTTACATAAGGTAGTAATAAAATTTGTATTTAAAATAATAAGATATAAATATTCCAGGCAATTAATTAGATGAACTGGTTTTATTTATAAACCAAATGTAACAATGATTGTTACGAAAATAGGAATTGTAGGAGATAATGGTAAAGCAGGATCCAAAATTGCAAACACAGTTGTATCTAATAAGAAATAAATGATTAATTATTTTTCAATTTAATTCGTTAGGAGGATGAAGACTTTGAACACATCAAAATTTATTGATTCAAATTATAAACTATACATTAACGGCAAATGGACTGAAGGAACAGAAGGAAATAAAATTACAGCTTATAATCCTAGTAATGGTGAAAAGCTAGCAGAATTTATTGATGCTACTCATGCGGATGTTGATGCAGCTGTTGCAGCGGCACAGGAAGCATTTAAAACATGGAGAAATGTAAGTGTTGAAGAACGTAGTAGAATGCTTCTTAAAATTGCTGATTTAATAGAGGAAAGTCGTGAGCGTTTAGCCATGGTAGAAACACTAGATAACGGGAAGCCCCTACGTGAAACGATGAATGCAGATGTTCCTTTAAGTGCAGATCATTTCCGTTACTTTGCAGGTGTAATTCGTTCAGAAGAAGGAACTGCTAAGCAGCTAGATGAAAACAATATAACATTAACATTTAAAGAGCCAATCGGTGTTGTTGGACAAATTATTCCATGGAACTTCCCATTATTAATGGCAGCATGGAAAATTGCACCAGCTTTAGCTGCAGGAAATACGATTGTTATTTCTCCATCATCAGAAACTTCGCTAAGTATTCTAGAATTTGCAAAGCTTTTAGATCAAGTTTTACCAGCTGGTGTAGTAAATGTTGTAACAGGACGTGGTTCAAATTCAGGAGATTATATGCTAAAGCATGAAGGTTTTTCTAAGCTAGCATTTACTGGTTCAACAGAGATTGGACATCTAGTTGCTAAAGCTGCGGCAGATCGATTGATTCCGGCTACATTAGAGCTAGGAGGAAAATCAGCAAACATCTTCTTCAATGATGCTAATTGGGAGCGTGCTGTTGAAGGAGCAGCAAATGGTATTTTATTTAACCAAGGGCAGGTATGCTCTGCAGGTTCTCGTATCTTTGTACAGTCAGGTATTTACGATAAATTTGTACAGGCACTTAAAGAAAAATTTGAAAATGTAAAGGTTGGTTTGCCATGGAATGAAGAAACACAAATGGGTGCACAAATTAACCAACGTCAGTTAGATAAAATCTTAGAATATGTGAAAATAGGACAAGAAGAGGGAGCAATGCTTATCACAGGTGGTCACCAATTAGAATCTGAAGGTCTTGAAAATGGTGTATTTATGGCACCAACAATTTTAGCTGGTCATAATAATATGCGTATTGCACAAGAAGAAATTTTTGGTCCAGTAGCTACAATCATCAAATTTGATACTGAAGAAGAAGTTATTGCTATGGCCAATGATTCAGAGTATGGCCTTGGTGGTGGTGTTTGGACTAGCGACTTGAATACTGCTATACGTGTGTGCCGTAGTATAGAAACAGGTCGTATGTGGGTAAATCAATATACAAACTTTGCTGCTGGAACACCATTCGGTGGCTACAAAAAATCAGGTATTGGTAGAGAAACATATAAATCAATATTAGATGCTTACTCACAAACAAAAAATGTTTTCATTAGTATAAAAGAAACAGCTGACGGACTATATTAATATATATGTAAATCATTAAAACATATAGAGAAAATAATTTTCACTAAAAAACTTGTATCCTCACTCCTCAGTAACTATAATAGTTACTGAGGAGTGAGAATTATGGTAAATACAAGGTTAGCAATTGGAATTCATATTTTATCCTTTGTACAGTGTTCAAATAATTTCGATGCGCTTAACTCTGAAATTGTTGCTGATAGCATTCAAACAAATCCTGTTGTTGTTCGTCGCATGACAAGTGCCTTGAAAAAAGCAGGACTTTTGAAGAGTGTAAAAGGCAACAGGGGGTTAATTCTTACCAAAGAACCTAAGGATATTTCATTTTTGGAGATTCTAAAAGCAGTAGATCCAAGTAACGAATTGTTTATAGTTCATCAAAATCCTAACCCAGCATGTTTACTGGGACAAAATCTAGTATGTGTTTTAGCTTGTATGTTTGATGAAATACAAAAAAATACAGAGCAGGAGCTTTCTAAGCAGAATATACAGCAAGTATTGGACAGAATAGATAAAGAACTAATTTGATTCATTCATTAGTAGTAAGAAATAGAGGAAATAAGTTGCAACATTTTGTTGGCTTAAAAAAGTTTGATAATTTTTTAAAAGACTTTGATAAAATCACCTTATTTAAGATGGGATACGCCTTAAATAAAGGTGATTTTTTGCGTAAAGATACCAATATAGATAGGGATTATATAAAAGGTTTAGTTTTAGAATACATGAAAAGATTTATAGATACTAGGGTTAGCGTATAAAATATTTAAAAAGGATAATAGTGGAACAACTACAAAGCAATAAAAAGCATAAAACATTTTATAGTTGGAAATAACTACAATAAAAATATTTATAAACTAGAGGGATTAAAATGACAGTTAATGAAAAATTATATTTTAATGGAGACATATTAACACTTGAAGGTGAATTATATACCGAAGCAATACTCGTTAAAGGTGATAAAATACATAGGGTAGGTAAAAAAGAGAACTTACTTAAGGAAGCAAGTGAAACTGTAGAATTAATAGACTTACAAGGAAAGACTCTAATGCCATCATTTATAGATTCACATGGTCATTTTTTTGGATATGCTAGTTCATTTATGGAAGTTGATCTGACAGATGCGATAGCTTTTGATGAAATAGCTGAAGCTATACAGCAATTTATAAGTAAAAATAATGTGCCAGATGGAAAATGGATTCAAGGCAATGGATATGACCAAAATTTCTTATCTGAAAAAGTACATCCAACTAAAGAAATTTTAGACAAAGTTGCTCCAAATAACCCAGTTATAGTGAAACATAAATCCGGACATATGGGCGTTTTAAACACAATGGGAATAAAAGAATTAGGGATCACTGTGGACACACCAGATCCTGAAGATGGAGTGATTGAAAAGAAAAATGGAGAGGTTACTGGATATTTAGAAGAAGATGCATTTATAAAATATGTTCAAGAAATACCGATGCCTTCAAATGAAGAATTTATGGAATCTTTAATAAAAGCCCAAAATGTTTATGCAAGTTTTGGTGTAACAACCGTCCAAGAAGGATTTGTTGTAGACTTACTTGCTGATATTTTTCAATATTTAATACATAAAAAAATATTAAAAATAGACTTAATTGGCTATTTAGACATAGATAATTTAGAAATACTAAAACAAAAATTTACAAATTGTTTTCAAAAATACGATAACCATGCAAAGATAGGAGGCTACAAAACATTCTTAGATGGTTCACCGCAAGGACGTACTGCATGGATGCGTACGCCATACTTAGGCGATGAAAAAGATTACTATGCATACGGAACACAAAATAATGAAGAAATAGAAGCTAAGTTAGAGCAAGCTTTAAATGAAAATATACAAATATTAGTTCACTGTAATGGAGATGCTGCATGTCAACAATATATAAATCAATATAAAGTTGCTAAGGAAAAAACAGGCTCAACTAATGATATAAGACCAGTTATAATACATGCTCAATTATTAGCTGAAGACCAATTAAATGATGTAAAAGCTCTGAATATGATAATATCACTTTTCGTGGCTCACGTATATCACTGGGGTGATATACATATTAAAAATTTCGGGAAAGAAAGAGCAAGTAAAATAAGCTTAGCAAAATCTGCTCAGGACAAAGGGATCGTTTATACATTACATCAAGATGCACCAGTTATAGAGCCTGATATGTTAGAAACCATATGGTGTGCAGCGAATAGAAGAACTAAAAATGGAGTTTTATTAGGTGATGATGAAAGAATAAGCCCTTTAGATGCTTTAAAAGCTGTTACGAAAGATGCTGCTTATCAATATTTTGAAGAAGATATAAAAGGCACTATAAAGGAAGGCAAGTTAGCTGATTTAGTTATATTAGATAAAAATATATTAAAGGTTGATCCTATGGAAATTAAGAATATACAAGTTCTTGAAACGATAAAAGAAGGGGAGACTATATTTAAGAAATCGTAAGTATTATTTCAATTTAAATATATAAATGTGTTTTAAGCAAAGGTAAAAAATCTCTTTAAACCGAATAAAGTTTAAAGAGATTTTTTTATTTGTGCTATAAATATATAGTATATTGAATGAATATTAGTAATTATCCGCTAAAACTTCAAAATGTCCTTGTGGATGGATACAGGCTGGGCAAAGCTCTGGAGCACTATCACCTTCGTGTATATAACCACAGTTGTTACATTTCCAGAAAGTACTTTCTTCTTTTTTAAATGCTTGACCTTTTTCAAGATTTTCTAAAAGCTTTAAGTAACGAGCTTCGTGATGTTTTTCTACTTCTGCAATTTTTCTAAATGCAACAGCCACTTCAGGGAAGCCTTCTTCGTCTGCAATTCTAGCAAATTCTGGATATGCTTCTGTCCATTCTTCATTTTCTCCTGCTGCAGCATTTTTTAAGTTAAATTTAGTATCACCTAAGGCAATTGGAAAAGAACCTGTAATTTCTAAACACTCACCATTAAGCTCCACATCTTCCTTTAAAAATTTATAGAAACGCTTAGCGTGTTCTCTTTCATTGTCAGCTGTTTCTGTAAAGAAGTTAGATATTTGAACATAACCTTCTTTTTTTGCTTGTGAAGCATAGTATGTATAACGGTTTCTTGCTTGTGATTCTCCAGCAAAAGAGTTTAATAGATTTGTAGCAGTTTTTGTTCCTTTTAGAGATTTCATATAGTATTCCTCCATTTCTTAAATGTTAAATAAGATTATAACACAGGTTCTAAAAAATGCAAAATATTCGAACTTACAGAACCAGAAAATAAAGCTATAATTAAAAAATAAATAATAAAAGATTGTTAAAATTTCTATTATAGGGTAAATTGTAAAAAGAAAGGACGATATATATGAAAAAGGTCGTAGGGTATGGTATTATATTTCCAGGGAAAATAAAAGGGAGGAAATTGTTATGATTTTTAAGTGGAAGGACAAATTTAATACTGGTATCGAGGAAATAGACAAGCAGCATAAAAGATTATTTGAAATAGGCTCAGAGCTTTATAATTTAGGATCTGCGGATGATGATGTGGATCATTATGATGGTATAGTAGCTTTGATAAATGAATTAAAAGACTATACAGTATATCATTTTAATTACGAAGAAGAATGTATGGAAAAAGCGAACTTTAGTCAAACTGAAGAGCATAAAATGGAGCATCAACGCTTTATTGATAAGTTGAACGAAACTGAAGCTAAGGATATAGACATGAATCAAAAACAGGTACTTTTAGATATGATAGAGTTTATTATTAACTGGGTATCTGGACATATAGTGGCAACGGATTTTAAATATATAGATACATTTAAAGAAAAATTAATATAAGAAGAAATAGGATAAGAAAGGTCTAACAGAAATTTTGTTAGACTTATTTTTATGAATAAAACAAGCAGTATGTAAATTTTAATACATCAATCCCCTTTTTACTTAATAAACATATAATACTAAGTAGATAGACTTACCTATGGAAAGGACGGTGAAGACCCCTATTTTAGTAG
>JAEWHG010000026.1 GCA_023387935.1 Bacillota bacterium | reverse complement strand
CCAATGGGGGATAAAGTAATTAAAGTTAGAAATGGTAAGATAGACAGTATAACTTTAAATGAAAATCCTACTCCAGTAGAAAGGATTGAGTGGTAGTGATAAAGAGTGCATTAAAAAAGGATTTCATAAGAAATATAATGAAATCTTTAGGTAGATTTCTATCTATTTTAGTCATTGTAGCCCTAGGAGTAGCATTCTTATCAGGACTTAAAATATCGCCGGAAGTAATGAAAAGCACTGCTGACAAATACTATGATGATTATAATCTAATGGATATAAGGGTGGTATCAAATTTAGGTTTAACAGAGGATGATCTAGAAGCAATATCTAAGGTTGAAGGGGTAGAAGATGTTTTTGGAACCTATAATATAGATGTATTAGCTATGTACGGTGAAAAAGAAGAGGTATTAAGGGTTCATGGATTTAGCTCTGATCATAGTATAAATAGTGTGAACTTAATAGATGGTAGACTTCCGGAAAAAATAGATGAGTGTGTAATTGAAGTAGGAAAGAACGATACTACGACTGTACCATTAGGATCTACAATAAAACTTTCATCCGGCAAAGACGAGCCATTAACGGATACCCTTAAAAATATAGAATATAAAGTTGTTGGATATGTACAAACACCATATTATTTATCCTTTGAAAAAGGAAGTAGTAATATTGGGAATGGTCGAGTAAGAAGCTTTATTATGATTCCACAGGAGAACTTTAAGCTAGAGGTTTTTACAGAAATTTTTGCTACAGTTAAAGGTGTAAAAGAGTTAAACTCTTATAATGATGAATATTTTGATGTTGTAGATAAAGTTACAGATGATATAAAGGATATGGCTAAGGTAAGAGAAAATCTTAGATACGAAGAGCTTTATGCAGAGGCAAAAGCAGGATTAGAAAAAGAACCATCCGATACATGGAAAAAAACGGAAGCTGCAGAATCAGATTTAAATAAAATAGAAAAAGGGAAGTGGTATGTGTTAGATAGAAGTAGTCATTATTCCTATGTAGATTATGGTGGTGCTGCAGATAGAATAGATGCATTAGCAAAGGTGTTTCCTTTATTTTTTGTCCTTGTTGCAGCATTAGTATGTCTTACAACTATGACAAGAATGGTAGATGAGCAAAGGGTAAATATTGGGACTTTAAAAGCTCTAGGTTATAGCAATTTAGATATAGCATCAAAATATATATTCTATGCTTTTATGGCTACTTTATTAGGGAGTATATTAGGAATAGCAATAGGCTTTACTGTGTTTCCAATAGTTATATTTAATGCTTATGGCATGATGTATATATTGCCTCCTGTTACTTTAGAGTTTAATTGGTTACTAGCAAGTATAGTATCTTTAGTAGCTATAGGTATAATTACATTTACAGCTTTTCTTGCCTGCATAAATGAACTAAGAGAATCTCCATCAGCTTTAATGAGACCAAAGGCGCCAAAAGTAGGAAAAAGAATTTTTCTTGAAAGAATACCTTTTATTTGGAACAGGCTAAATTTTAGTGGTAAAGTTACTACTAGAAATATTTTTAGATATAAAAGAAGATTTTTTATGACTGTATTTGGAATAGCAGGCTGTACTGCCCTTATTTTAGCGGCATTTGGAATAAAAGATTCAATTAGAACTATTGTAGATGAACAATTTGGGGTAATATTTACTTATAATATGACTGTAAGGCTAGAACCAGAAGGTGAAAAACATATTGCGAATGATAATAGAATATTAAATTATGAGTTGATTAGTAATGAAAGTGGAACCCTTTCTCTAAATAGCTTAGAGAAAAATATTTCTATAATAGTGCCAAGAGATATAGAAAATATAGGGAACTTGATTCATCTACAAGATCGGAAAAGTAAAAAGCAAATTAAAATTCCTGAAGAAGGACTTATAATTACAGAGCAGGTTAGTAGAAATATGAATATCAAAATTGGTGATGAAATAACGTTAATGAATAGTGATGATATAAAAGCTAAAGCAAAGGTAAGTGGAATTGCAAAAAATTATCTTTCTAACTATGCGTATCTATCACCAGATTATTATAGTCATATTTTTAATAAAGATATAGAATTTAATGAAGCCATAGGTAGTGTACAGGATCCATCGGATGACTTTGAGTATAAGTTATCTAAAGATTTAAGAGACAAGGAAGGAATATCCAATGTAAGCTTTAATACTTCTATTAAAGAAAATCTTGAAGATACGATTAAAAGTTTAAACTATGCAGTTTTAATTATGATTATCTCTGCAGGGGCTCTAGCCTTTGTAGTTTTATATAATCTAACTAATGTTAATATAAGTGAAAGAATAAGGGAAATTGCTACGATAAAGGTATTAGGATTTTATGATAATGAGGTTTCCGCATATATTTATAGAGAAAATACAGTATTAACTATTATAGGAACTGCAGTAGGTCTAGTTTTAGGTGTATTTCTTCATCGATATATCATGATAACAGTAGAAATGGAAAATATGATGTTTGGACTTACATTAAATATAAAAAGTTATATAATTTCTGTAGTGTTAACTTTATCATTTGCAATATTTGTTAATTTTGCAATGTATTATAAGCTTAGGAATGTAGAAATGGTAGAATCTCTAAAAAGTGTGGATTAAAATAGATTTAAACTAGCGCTATACAATATAAATTGTTAAACTAATGTATATAGGTTATGGATATGAATTCATAGCCTATATACTCTTTTTATATAATAGGAAAATTCTACTTTTCTATTATATAATATGGAAACGCATATTATGTAAGGTGGTATATGTATGAAAAAATTTAAAAAGTTTTATATTGAAATTACAAATGTATGCAATCTCGCTTGTAATTTTTGTCCCCAAACGAAACGAAAGCCTGAGTTTATGGAAATAGATACTTTTAGTAAAATATTAGATCAAATAAAACCTCACGCAGACTATATATATTTTCATGTAAAGGGAGAGCCTCTTCTTCATCCAGAAATAGATAAATTTTTAGATTTAAGTCATAATAAGGGATTTAAGGTTAATATAACTACAAACGGAACCCTTATAAATAAAGTTAAAGAAAAAATATTTATGAAACCAGCACTAAGGCAGGTTAATTTTTCACTTCATAGTTTTGATGGAAATGATGGAGGTGGAAATAAGGAGGAATATATTAATAATATTCTTTTATTTGTAAAGGAAGCTATCGCTGATACGAATACTTTTATATCATTAAGGCTATGGAATTTAGATAATGATAATGTAACAAATCTTCAAAGAGAAAGAAATCGCCAAATACTTGAGACCATAGAAAAAGAATTTAAATTACTATATAAAATAGAAGAGAAAGTAACTCCAGGTAGCGGTATTAAAATTGTAGATAAAATATATTTAAATCAGGATCCAGAGTTTCGATGGCCAGATTTAAATGAAGAAGAAGACGACGGAAATGGCTTTTGCTATGGACTTAGAAATCAGGTAGCTATATTGGTGGATGGAACTGTGGTGCCCTGTTGTCTGGACGGTGAGGGAGTAATTAATTTAGGGAATATAAATAAAAACCATTTTTCTGAAATAGTAGAGAGTGAAAGAGCTAACAATATTTTTGATGGTTTTTCAAGAAGAGAAGCAGTCGAGGAGCTATGTAGAAAGTGTGGGTATAGGAAAAAATTTAATAGTAATAAAATTGAGTAGGGACAAGAATTATGAAGACTGTGGGCATTAATTCATAGCCTTTTTTGTATGGGAATAATGAGGATACATAAAAGGAATTGGTAGGAAATTGTAGAATAATATATCCAAGTAGTATTTAGGATATTAAGAAGAAAGTGTATATAAGGGGGTAAACTTATGAAAAAAGAGATTATTGAATGGGTAAAGACTATTATGTGCTCATTACTAATAGCACTAATAATAACAACTTTTGCATCACCAACAATTGTGAATGGGATATCTATGGCTCCAACATTAGATAATTACGATTTATTATTAATAAATAAGCTAGCATATAAAGATAAAAATATAGTTCGTGGAGATATTATAGTTTTCAAATTTGAAGAAGAAAATAAGAATTTAATTAAGAGGGTTATTGGAGTAGAAGGAGATACAGTTGAAATTAACAAAGGAATTGTATCTGTAAATGGGATAGAGCTAACGGAGAAATATATTGATTTTGAGGATATTTCTTCAAAGGATTTAAAAATAGTAGTTCCTAAAGATAGTATTTTCGTTTTGGGAGATAATAGAAATGATAGCAGAGATAGTAGAAATGTAGAGATTGGTACGGTAGCTGAGGATACAATTTTAGGCAAAGCCTATTTTAGGTTATTTCCATTTTCTAAAATAGGAAACCCAAATTTCTATTGATAATTATAAATATTTAAGAAAGATTAAGTTTTAATATAAAGTAGTAGTTCAGATTTTGTCTAAAATGCATCACTTATATTAGGCGAGGCAAATTAAATTATTTTAGATTTTAAGACATTAGATAAGAGACTTAATAAAGCAATTTTTTAGGAAGGAAAATTAACATGCAAGGATATAATATTATAATGGTTTATAGCATGAATTTGGATAAATTGCTAATGTGCAAACGAAAAAAAGATCCTTATAAAGGATTATACAATTTAGTTGGTGGCAAAATAGAGCCTGGGGAAGACGGACTCAGTGCAGCATATAGAGAGTTATATGAAGAAACAGGCATTTCAAATGAGGATATCATTATAAAGCATCTTATGGATTTTAAGTATTATTATCAAGATTGTTATGTAGAAGTGTATGTAGGCAGACTAAAGCGCCATGTTAATCTTGTAGAAGAAGTACATGAACTATTCTGGTCCGATTTAGAACATGACTTTTTCGATATGAATATATATGCTGGAGAGGGTAATATAGGGCATATGATAGAGCAGGTTAATATGTACAGAGATACTATTTTTAAGGAGTAAAATATTTTTAAATCAGTAAACCAATGAATTAATCCTATAATAAAAGTATAATTATTTAAAAGGAGAGTGTTTGTATTGGATAAGTTTACTTTACTTAAAGAAGAAGCTGTTTTAATGGTGATTGATATTCAGGAGCGACTAGTACCTGTAATGAAGTATGGAGAAAAAGTTACTGATAATACGAATATCTTAGTTTCTATAGCAAAGGAATTGGAAATACCTATAATAGTAACAGAGCAATACCCTAAGGGTTTAGGTAAAACTGTGGAAAAGCTAAGTAATAATATTGAAGATGCATTCATGTACGAAAAAACAAGATTTACTGCTTGTACAGAAGATGTAATTTCAAGTCTTAGTGAGTTAGGTAGAAAGAAAATTATTATTACAGGTATGGAAACTCATGTATGCGTTTTTCAAACTGTAAGGGATTTAATAAAAAAGAACTATCAGGTATTTGTAGTTAAGGATGCAGTGTGCTCACGTACTAAGGAGAATTATAACAATGGATTATTATTAATGGAAAATATGGGAGCTGTTATTACTAATACTGAAACTGTATTTTTTGACTTAATTAAGGAAGCAGGAACTCCCGTATTTAAAAAACTATCTAAATTAATAAAATAATTAAACAGTGTAAATTAAATTCCTGATAATTAAAAGATAAAGTTCGTATATTTAGGTCCTGTTTATAAAAGCATATATAAATAAGGATTATTTATTTATCGGGGGTTGGAAATGAACAAAAAAGTGATTTTAGTCCATGGATACTTAAAAAATCATAGAGATATGATTGATTTAAAGAAAAATTTAGAGGTGCTAGGATATGAGGGAATATTAGTAGATTTGCCTTTAACCTTTAATAGTATTGGATATGCTACTCGTGTATTTGAAGAGAAAATTAATGAAATAATACTGAGCTTAAAAGAAGATGAAAAGATAAACCTTGTAGGGCATAGCACGGGAGGTTTAGTAATACGACTTTTTTTATCTAACACTAAATATATATCTAAAATATATAGATGTGTACTAATAGCCACGCCTAATGAGGGGAGCCAATTAGCAGATATAGCTTCAAAGTTATCACGAACATTTGTTAATATTTTTAGGACATTAAAATCCTTAAAAGGCGAAAATGTAGAAAAGTTAAATCTGATACATAGAGAGGGTATTGATATAGGCGCAATTGCAGGTAATAAAAGCGGTATATTACTTGGTAAATTAATGGAAAATGAAAATGATGGAAGAGTTGAAGTAAGTTCTGCGAAATGCGAAAAATTAAAGGATTTTATTATTATTCCATATCATCATAATAGAATTCATCATAAATTTGAGACAGCAAAACTAGTGGATTGCTTTTTAAAGAATGGACAATTTAACATTAATTAGGAGGACAAAATGATTAGAGAATTAAGAAAAGAAGATAAAGATTTATTTATTTCAATGGTTAAGGATTTTTATAATTCCGATGCAGTGCTTCATAGTATTCCTACCGAAAATATTATTAATACATATAATGAAGTAGTTTCTGGGTCACCATATGCAAAGGTATATATTATGGAAGAAGAAAAGGAAATAGCAGGTTATGGTCAAATTAGCTTAACGTACTCTAACGAAGCAGGCGGATTAGTTATTTGGATTGAAGAGATATATATATTAGAAAAGTTTAGAGGGTTAGGACTTGGCGGCAAGTTTTTAGATTTTATAGACAGAGAATTTTCAGGTAAAGCTAAACGCTTTAGACTTGAAATATCAGAGGCTAATGAAGGGGCACAACGCTTATATTTACGTAAGGGATACACATCTCTAGACTATTTGCAGATGGTGCGTGATATTTAAATCTAAGAGTATATATAGAATCGAAGGTAGCTACTACAATTAGGCCATGGTTGTTTATCCATGGTCTTTTAATATTTTATAGTATAAATATTTGAATTATACAAGAGGACTTAATAGGAAAATATAGAATTTACATGAGTAATGTAATAAAAGGATAAATATTTTTCTAAATTATGGATTAATATTGTAACATTTAAAGATTTATAGGGTATATAGGATATATTAGCAACTATAACAATTAATAACATATAGTATAAAGAGTAGAAATAATGTTTGTAAGGGGGCATTATATATGTGGACTAGAGAAGAACTTAAAACGAGAGCAAAAGCAGTACTTAAAGGATCATATTGGAAGGCTTTTTTAGTTAGTATTATTCTAGTTTTTGTAGGTGGAAGCAACGGAGGACCCAATTTAAATTGGAGGATTAATAATAGCGGAGGATATAGACAATCGTTTCCACTATCCATGATAGACAATATAGGGCATATGGTATCATATATTACAATACTTATCATTACCATTGCTGTAATTTTACTGATAATAGCCTTAAGAATTTTTATAGGATATTCTATAGAAGTCAGCGGTAGACATTATTTTATTAAATCGGCAGAAGGAAATGCTGATTTGAATAATTTGGGATATTCTTTTAAAAACGGAAAATATAAAAATATAATAAAGGGAATGTTATATAGAGGCGTATTAGTATTCTTGTGGACTTTGCTACTTGTTATTCCAGGAATTATAAAGGGATATGCATATAGCATGGTGCCTTATATTTTAGCCGATAATCCTAATATAGGATATAAACGAGCTATAGAAATAAGTAATGGGATGACAGATGGTGAAAAGGGAAAGATGTTTGTACTAGATTTATCTTTTATAGGATGGTATTTACTAGGAGCACTAGCTTTAGGTATAGGGGTCTTATTTGTTAATCCTTATGTAAATGCCACTGGTGCAGAGCTATACTTAGTTCTTAGGCAAAGGGCAATTAGTAATGGAACATGTTCTCTAGAGGAATTAAATATGGATGAATTTACAAAGTAAAGCGTGTAACTTTTAGGTATATTAATAATAAGATGAACTTCAGACCCTGTTTATTATAGGGTCTTTACTATGGTTTAAGGGGATATGGTGTGGAAAAGTCTAATTACTACAATAGAAAATTTAAAATAATAGATATTATTATAATTATAATAGGGTTTATAATATTAGGCATTGGTGTTTATGGCAATAGAAATACTAACTTAGAAATACTAATGGTTCTAGGTGTAAGGAATTTACTACTTGCATATAACAGTTACAAGTTAAATAATAAAAGTGAAAGTATGCTATCATTGGTACTAGGTATATTTGCATTAATATTAATAATTGTAGTAAAGACAGGTTAACCAATAAACTACTAATAAATTTTGTTAATAACTCTATTAATAATGTGGATAAAAATAATAAAAATTCTTTTCCAATGTTAATAAATATATAATATTTATTAATTCTGGGTATATGGTATAATATTAAAAACAAATCTTAGTAAAGTATGGAGAGGACTTAATATGAAAAAATGTACTATATGCAATAAAAACATAGCGGTAGTTTTTGCGAGTAAAATGGAAAATGGAAAGACTGAAATGCAAGGCATATGTATGGAATGTGCTAAAAAGATGGGATTGCCTATTGTAGAACAATTAATAGAGCAAACAGGTATGACTGAGGAAGAAATATCAGGTCTATCTCAGCAGATGAATGATGTATTTGAAGAGATGGATTTAGAAAATATGGATGAGGAGAACTTTTTAGGAAATCTATTTAAGGGATCATTGAACTCTTTCAAAAAAGAAGATGAAGAAATAGATGTAGAAGAAGAAATATTAGAGGATAAACAGGACTCAAAAGAAGACAAGAGTAAGAAAAAGAAGAAAAGTAAAAAGAGAAAAAATTTAGATACTTATGGCACTAACTTAACAGATAAAGCAAGAAATAAAGAGATAGATAAGGTTATTGGTAGGCATGAAGAAATTGATAGGGTCGTACAAATTTTAAATAGAAGATCTAAAAATAATCCAATATTAATTGGAGAGCCTGGTGTAGGAAAAACAGCCATAGCAGAAGGACTAGCTGGCCGTATTGTGGACAGAGAAGTTCCTGCAAAGCTATTTAATGCAGAGGTTTATTTATTAGATTTAACAGCAATTGTAGCTGGAACTCAATTTAGAGGACAATTTGAAGGTAGAATGAAGGCTATTATACAAGAAGCTCAGGAATGTGGCAATATAATTTTAGTAATAGACGAGGTTCACAATATTATGGGCGCTGGCGAGGTTCATGGTGGTGTTATGAACGCTGCAAACATTTTAAAACCTGCTCTTGCTCGAGGCGAAATACAAGTTATTGGTGCAACAACATTGGATGAGTACAGAAAGCACATTGAAAAGGATTCTGCACTAGAGAGAAGATTTCAGCCAGTATTAGTAGATGAGCCTAGTGTAGAGGATACGATTGAAATTTTAAAGGGAATTAAAGGCTATTATGAAGATTACCATAAGGTTAAAATATCTGATGAGGTAATCGAGGCAGCGGCAAAGCTTTCGGAAAGATATATTACAGATCGATATTTGCCTGATAAGGCCATAGATATAATTGATGAAGCAGGATCTAGAGTGAACCTTAGAAATCAAGGGCTTGTAGAGATTGAGTCTTTAAAGGAAGAACTACAGGAAATACAAGAAATGAAGGCAGAGGCTGCTAAGAGTAATAATTATGAAAAGGCCGCTCAGTATAAGGTGGACGAATGCAAAATTTTAGATAGAATAGCAGAGTTAGAAGGAGAGTTAAACAATAGTAAAATCACAGTTGAAGATGTGGCTTTTGTAATAGAATCCTGGACTAAGATTCCTGTAGGTAAAATTACGGAAGAAGAAGCTAGTAGATTATTAAACCTTGAAGAGCATCTTCACAAAAGGGTAATCGGACAGCATGATGCCATTAGAAGTCTTGCAAGAACTATAAGACGTAACCGTTCTGGTTTTAGAAAGAAGAGAAAGCCATCATCCTTTATATTTGTAGGACCTACTGGAGTAGGAAAAACAGAGGTTGTAAGAGCTTTAGCAGAAGAGCTATTTGGTAGTGAGGATGCTATGATTCGTGTAGATATGTCAGAATATATGGAAAAACATACAGTTTCTAAACTAATTGGAGCCCCTCCAGGATATGTAGGCTATGATCAAGGAGGACAATTGACAGACAAGGTTAGAAGAAAGCCTTATTCCGTTATACTTTTAGATGAAATTGAAAAAGCGCATCCAGACGTATTTAACATGTTACTTCA
>JAEWHG010000023.1 GCA_023387935.1 Bacillota bacterium | reverse complement strand
GATTCTAAATAAAGATTTGCAGCATTTTCCATATTCTGAATAATCTTTTTATCCTGAATTGATTCTGAAGAAGTATACTCAGAAATCTGGGTCACTAGAGAAATTTCTTGGGAAATATGCAATCTAGAATCCTTGATTTCTGTTTTAATTTTACTATTTCCCCTAACAATTTTTAGGGTTGAAACTGAGCTTTCATCCATATCTTCCAATGGAAAGGTTATAAAACTGCTGTGTATTTCTCCAGTTAGCATCATAAAGATTAAACTTTCAATTTCTTCAAGCATGCCTATCATCTTATCATTTTTAAATAAACCGATACTATTAATTAAAAATTCGCCAGATTTGTTTCCATACTTTACATAAGGCATTACAGGTTCTATTCCATCAGTTTTTAAAGCATGATTAAAGTTTTGTATCGTTGTATATGGGATTGTTGATAGCAAATAACTTTCTCTTAACATATTCGATATATATATGGTGACCAGGGGGCTAGATATGGGTTCTACTTTCATCAGATCATCGGCTCTCCCTTCAGCTACTACAGGTCTAATTGTTCCATTGCCTTCTGGGTCCCTAAGGAGAGAATCTATATGTGCTTTAACACCTTTTTTAGCCACATCTTCACTAATAAAAAACACCTTTGTATTTGAATAAGTAATATGTCTAGCTGCTTTATTTTGGATGTTATCCTGAGCATCCTTAATAGAAGTTCCTTCGCCGGAAATTTCTATTCTACGCTCTTTAGCTTCTGGGTCGACAGTTGGAGCTGCTATACTAATTAGGTATTTTGACGGATTTTCTTTGCTAATATCTATTCCAATACCATAAACCAAATATAAATCATCCAATTTTTTTGCATCCCAGCAGGAAGATAAAAGTACACATATTAGTATAAGTGATATTAATTTACATATCTTTTTCATAATGAACCTTCTTTCTCTTTGCTATATATATAAGTAGAAGTAGGAAAGGAAGCATAATTCCAAATCCAATATTTGCTTTTCCCATTACTTTAGCGAATGATTGAACCTCCAAAGAGTTTTTAGGAAACAAAGAAAGAGCAAATACGATTGGTGATAAGATGTATACATAGTTACTTATTTTTCTTGTTTTGAAGATCGAACGAAAAGCAATGCACCCAGCTATATACTGCACAGCAATTGTACCTAGCACTGTGAAAATCCAGAAAAATGTAAAGAAAATTTCAATACGTACAATAATAGGAAAATCTAAAACATCAAGATAGTCGATAGAGGGATATAAAATATCAGCTATTTCTTGATAGCCAAATAGTGCAACCTGACTGGCTACAATACTGACATATAATAATGTAACAAAAAAAACAGATAATACAGAATTTCTTAAGTTGTTTTTATTTTTATTAGATATGTAGGGATATATAAGAAAAAGAACTTCATAACCTCCAAAAGCGTAGAAAGCAGGAATTGTACCTTTAATGATATTAGTAAAACCGCTTCCACCTATGGGCATTAAGTTTAATATAGAGGCTTTCGAAAGGGAAGGGAAAATTAATAATATAAACGGAACAATTGAAAGAATAACAATCTCATTAAAACGTCCTACAAGGGTTAGTCCATCCTTTGTAATATATATAATTGAAGATACAATAATAAAAGAAATTACAAATAATGGTGTTCTAAGTAAAAACCATGTATTAATCATATCGCATGCAATTCTAATGATTAAAGAGGCAGTTAAAACTGCATATACCCCATAAAGAAAAATAATCATATAAGCTATAGGTTTAGTTAATAAAATAGAAGCATATTCTAAGAAGGTATGTTCAGGAAATTTACTAGATAGTAAAACGATTATTCCTGTAACACAGCAAATACAAATACCACTAAGTATAACAGAAATCCAAGCATCCTGTTTAGATATGATCGCAACAGATCTAGCAAGACTTAAAATTCCAGTCCCAACCATAATATTGATAAGCATGATATAGCATTGACCTGATGATATATCACCAGTTCCGTATTTTCTAATCATAAAGGTTACCTCTATTCTATCTTTTTTTCTTATTTTTACTTGATGCTGAATAAGGAGGACTTACTAGATCCCATATAGGTGCACGGAAAACAGCATCTTTCATAGCCTTCGTATTAATTGGAGCAAATGGCTCCAAAAAAGGGTGACCGAAAGAGTTTAATTTGCACATATGAGCAATAAGCCAAGCCCAAGTGATTACGATCCCAAAAGCGCCAAAGGTCGATGCCATTAAAATCATAGGTAATCGAATAAATCGAATAGAATATGAAGTGCTAAAGTGAGGAAATATATAAGATCCAATAGCAGTAATAGCTACAACGACTACCATTATAGAACTTATTATGCCAGCCTTAACTGCTGCATCTCCTATTACGAGTGCTCCTACAATACCAATTGTTTGTCCAATTTTAGATGGAAGGCGAGCACTAGCTTCCCTTAGAAGTTCTATGGTACCTTCCATCAAGAGAGCTTCTATAACTGGCGGAAATGGAACTTCTAACCTACTTCTTGCAATACCTAGTACAAAATCTGCTGGAAGTAAATCGTGGTGAAATGTTGTAATTGCAACATAAATTGCTGGAAATGTTGAAGCGATAAAAAAACCTATAAACCGAATAAAACGCATTATGTTTGAATAAATAAATCTTTCATAATAATCTTCAGGAGATTGTAAAAACTGTACTAATCCCACTGGAAATATAAGGGCATCAGGGGACCCATCAACTAAAATAGCTATTCGTCCCCCTAATAAGTTACCGCAAACTTTATCGGGACGCTCTGTTATTTGCATTTGAGGAAAGACCGACCAAGGATTTCCCTCTAAGAATTGTTCAATATAACCTGTATCGAATATCCCATCAATTTCAATTTTTTCTAATTTATTGAGGGCACATTGGAGAACTTCTTGGTTAACGATATCATTCATATATAGTACTGCTATACTAGTATTACTCCTAGACCCCATCTGTAAACCTTTGATTTTTAAACTAGGGTCCTTAAGTTTTCGCCTAATCATAGCTGTATTGGTACGTATATCTTCAACAAAACCTTCCTTAGGTCCTCTTATAACACTTTCCACTGAAGATTCTTGTACTGCTCTTGATTCCCAACCTCGAGTATTTAGCAAGAGAGCTTCTTCGCATCCATCTATAAATAGCACTGTTTCTCCAGATAAAATACTATGAATAACTTCATCAAATTTTTTTGTGGTTTTTAGACTGTTAATTAAAATAATATCTTGTAGTGTGTTGATGTTTATATCAGAGGTGCTGTTTAATCCATCGTAAAAATTAATTGGCTTAATAATACTTTCATTAACTATTGTACTGTTAATAAGACCATCGGTAAAAACTAAAAGGATTGCGCAATCACCAAGAGTTTTTTTTAACTCTCTAAATACAATGTCACTACTATCTTTAAACAGATCTTTAAGATAAGTAGCATTTTCATTGAGTTTTTTAGAGATATTTATGCTGTTTTCAATATTTACTTTGGAATCTATAGTACAGTTTGATTTAAAATTCTTAAATTTATCAAATAAACCCAATTTTATCACTCCAGCTATTAAGATTAATACGTCTATTATTTGATACTATTGTTGAATATATTCACCTATGATGTTATAAAAGAGAAAATCAGCGATGATAACCATCTTTGCTAAAGAATGATAAAATAAATAGATACTGTAAAGATATAGATATGTAATCAAATCCTAAATTTCTAAATGAAAAAAATATACCCTATAGAGTAGACCGTATGAAGGTCCACCCTATAGGGCTTTTTTATAACGAATAGGAAAGTTCTCCTTTAATGTTTTAAATAGAAAAGAACTTTCCGTAAATGAGTTTCAAAAAAGCATCCTAATAATGCTTTACTAGAAGCTTTTTTTATATATTATTATAAGAAATGACAAAGTGTAAAATTGTTACGGATGATGAGGAGTTGATATACTTATGTGAAAGATCCCCTTTGAAACGAATTGAATCGTGCTCATCTAAGTGATAAATATCTCCGTCTATATCTACTGTCAACTGACCAGACATAACGGTAACAAATTCTACAACACCTAGTGGATGTGGTTCGGAAACGTATTCTCCTTCAGGTTTTAAGTAACCCCGATAAAATTCAAGCAAGCTATGGGAATTAAATAGGGGCTCAACGACTAATATGTCGTTAGAGCTACTCAGTTTTAGACCATCTTTCTTTCGAGCAATTGAGACATTTGATTCTATAGATAATAGGGCGCTTATGGGGATATTTAGACCATTTGCAATTTTCCAGATAACGGACAATGTAGGGTTGGCTTCCCCACTTTCTATTTTTATTAAGGTTAATTTGCTCACTTCGATTTGATTAGCTAAAGATTCTAGACTCATTCCTTTATTCATTCGAAATTGACGTAGATTGGTTCCGATACGTTTGCCTACATTTACTTCATCCCAAGATTTTTCCGTATTCATTTTTTCCTCCTTTAATATAAAGACGTAGTATTTAAGTTATTTATGCAATTATAATTAACTGAAAGTATATTTTAATATACGAGCGTAGGTTTATATGTTATAATAAACAAAAAGTTAATTATATTATACCACATTAATATTTTTCCACACCATATGTTAATATTTTTATTTATATATAGGTGTGGTATTATCGCTATTAATTTTACTCTAAGTAGTCAATATTTGAAGAAAAAATAAGGGGGATTATTCATATGGATGAAAAAAAAGGAACGATAAAAACTGGTTTCATGGAAGCTTTACCACTTGCGATTGCCATTGGAGCATATGGCGTGTCCTATGGAGTACTTGCAACTCAAGCTAATTTTACTTTAGTGAGTATCGTCGCAATGTCGTTGTTAGTATTTTCGGGCTCTTTACAAATGGTAGCTGTTGGAATGTTAGCCGCAGGGGGAAGTATTGTAAGTGTACTGATTACCGGAGTTTTGCTAAACTTGCGCAACTTGTTATATGGAGCTGCTCTTGCGGAAGGTATTGCCCCTGCTAAGAAGTGGAGGTGGCTACTAGCTTTTGGAGTATCAGATGAACCTTTTGTTTTAGGAAGTTCTAGGTTTGAAAAATATGGACCAGATCCTCTTTACTTTGCAGTTGTTATTGGTACTTTTTATATTGCTTGGGTTTTATCTTCGCTTCTTGGGGGAATAATTGGAAATCAAATTGATCCACAAAAATGGGGATTAGACCTAGCGTTTCCTA
>JAEWHG010000022.1 GCA_023387935.1 Bacillota bacterium | reverse complement strand
AAAAAATCTGCTGTAGAACGATTATTTGCAACAGGTATATTATATAGAACTGCGATTCTAAGTAAAGCTTTTACATCTGGATCGTGGGGTTGGGCCTCCAAAGGGTCCCAGAAAAAGACCATAAAATCAATATTTCCTTCTACTATACGAGAACCTATTTGCTGATCGCCACCTAATGGACCGCTTTTAAAGGCTATAATGGGCAGCTCTGTAATATCTGCAATAAGCTTAGCTGTAGTTCCTGTACCACATAAAAAATGATTTTCTAGCTTATTTTTATTTTCTTTTACCCAGCTTGCCAAATCCTCTTTTTTATTATCATGAGCGACAAGTGCTATATTCTTTTTCTTTTCCATCTTTACTTTAATCTGATTATCCAGTATTTCCAATTAAGTTCCTCCTTTAGTCTATATGCATTAGAATATTCAAGTGTTACATATAATTATAATAATACCCTCATTCTATTATATTTAATAACTAAATCATTTATTATTTTAATATTCTACTATAAACAAATCCTATTTAATAAAAAATAGATAATGAAATTGAGCTCTCACTATCTATCCATAACATATCGTGTTTACTACTTAGCTTCTATTTTTAGGAAGCTTTACAATAAATGATGTATCTTCACCTAAATTACTTTCAGCATATATTTTTCCATTATGATTTTGCACAATTGATTTTGCAATGGCTAAACCTAAGCCATATCCTCCACTTTCTCTATTACGAGAAGAATCTACCCTGTAAAATCTTTCAAATATTTTGTCCATATTTTCAGGAGTAATGCCTGCACCAGTATTTTTTACTATGATTTCAATATTATTTTTTCCACTAGCCAAGCTTACTGTTATTCTCCCGTTTTGAGGAGTATTCTTTATGGCATTATCCATTAAAATAGTCATCAATCTTTCAAAACTATCTTTATCCCCATAAAAAAACACTTCTTCCTGTATATCTGTTTCTAATTCTATGTTACTTTCAAATGAAGCTGCTTCGAATGATAATACGACACCCTCTATTGCATTGCTCAAATTAAAGTTCTGCAAGAGTAGTGGCTGTTCCAGAGAATCCATCTTCGCTAGTGATAACATATCATTAATTAGATTTGACATTCTTTCTGTTTGTAAATGAATAAAATCAAGCCACTTAGATTGGCTATCTATAGTTTCATCGCTATTTTCTAAAACTACAGCTAAATTCGCTTTTATTATTGCTAGTGGGGTTTTTAGTTCATGAGATGCATCTGCAATGAACTCTTCTTGTCTTTCAAAAGCTTCTTTTATAGGTTTAATAGCTCGATTAGCTAAATATACGCTGATCAAAAATAATACAACTAAACTACCACCTGTTACCTTAATAAAAATAACTAGAATACTTCTTAGATTTTCCTGCAATAAACTTCGATCAACAAAAGCTATTTTTGTACCAAATGGCGTTCTTTTTTTAAGAAATGAATAGCTAAACTCTCCTGATTTAACTTTACCTAATTCATCATTTGTTTCTATGGCTTTAATTACTACATCTTTGATAATATCTTCATCCATATTTATAAATGAAGAAAATACGATGATTTCATTATTGTTGTTTAGCTCTACAAGCAAGCTTGTAGCAATTATTGTTTCTCCCGTAAATGGTTTTGGAGGTGCATTCATAATTCTATCCAGAGTAAAAGCTAATTGACGCTCACCACTCAATGCAGTTAGTATATATATCGAAGCAAATATAGATACAAATACAAATGTTAATAAGGACATATTAATAATGACAAATCTTCGCCTTAATTTTTTAAACATACCTATTCCTCCAATTTATAGCCTACACCTCTAATCGTAGATATTTTAGCATCTGTTCCAATATATTGAAATTTCTTTCTCAAAAATGATATATATACTTCTATATTGTTATTTTCTGCATCAGAATCATAGCCCCATACCTTTACTATTAAATCCTCTTTGCTAACTATTCTTTCAGGCCTTAATAAAAAGTACTTCAGTATCTCTACTTCTTTAAGGGCCAATCTTACACTATTATTTTTTCCTTCAAGAATATAGGTGGATAAATTCAACGAAAAATCCTTAAAAGATAATATATCATCATTTATAACTTCACCTTTTCTTCTAGTTAAAGCTCTTAATCTTGCTAGTAGCTCTTCCGTAGAAAATGGCTTTGGAAGATAATCATCAGCACCTAGGTCAAGTCCTCTTACCTTATCCGACACTTCGCCTTTAGCTGTTAAAAGTATTACTGGAGTAGAAATATTTTCTTCTCTTATATTCTTTAATATTTCAAGTCCACTTAACTTTGGCAGCATTACATCTAGAATAATTACATCATAGATCCCTGTTAAGGCATAATCTAGGCCATCTTCTCCGTTATAAACTGCATCTACCGTATATTTATTTTTCTTTAAAATTTGCATTAAAGCTTCTGCTAATTGTTTTTCATCCTCTACTAACAATACCTTCATTCCTACCACCCTTTATTTTATATTGATATCTTAATATTCTAAGGATTACTCTAATTTGTACTTATTATAACATAAGAACCTTAAAATAAAGTTTATTCGTTTACACTCATAAACTTTATGTCGCACTCAATTCTAAGTTTTACTTAGAATTTCAAGTGATCAAAACAATTTTAAATATAAAATCCAAAAATTTGATTTTTAGTTTAAGCTTAAATTAAGAATTATACCGTAAAGTAAGTGTATGGGCATTGATAGAAATGGAGGTGAGAAAATGAGTCAATCAAAATTTAGGCATGAAATAAAGCACTTTATTAATGCTTCAGATAGTTATATTTTAAGGGCTAGATTAAAGCCTATAATGAGTCTTGATCCTTTTTCACTAGAAAACGGTCAGTATAAAATTAGAAGCTTATATTTTGATAATTTTAATGATAAGGCTCTATTAGAAAAATTAAACGGGCTCAACAATAGAGAAAAGTTTAGAATACGCTTTTATAATGATGATCCATCTTTTATAAAGCTTGAAAAGAAAAGTAAAACCAGAGGATTATGTGCCAAGGATGCCGTAAAAATAAGCTACGAAGAGTGCAACCGAATAGTTAAAGGAGATACTTCCTGGATGTCAGAATCTAATAATCCTTTGATTTTAGAGCTTTATATGAAGATGAAAAACCAGGTTTTAAGACCTAAAACTGTAGTGGATTATACTAGAGAGGCCTATATGTATAAGCCTGGTAATGTAAGAATTACTATAGACAGTGATATTAAAACTGGTATTTTTTCTACAGATTTACTTAATCCTGATTTGCCAACTATAGGCATGTATCCTCCAGGCTGGAGTATTTTAGAGGTTAAGTACGACGAGTTTTTACCAGAAATAATAAGCGATGTATTGCAAACAAATGAACATAGAAGTACGTCCGTGTCCAAATATGCAGCATGTAGAATATACGGTTAACAAAATATATGAATAATGGAGGTTAAAAAATGAATGCAGCAAATCAGCAAATAACTTTTAATGATATTTTTAAATCAAGTTTTCTTGAGAAAGCAGCTTCTTTCTCTATTTTAGATATGGTAATTGCTATGGGTCTTGCCTTTGTACTAGGACTGTTTATATTTCTAGTTTACAAAAAGACTTTTAAAGGTGTCATGTATTCCATTAACTTTGGTGCTTCTCTCATGGCAATGACCATGATTACAACTTTCATCATCCTAGCGATTACATCAAATGTAGTGTTGTCTCTTGGTATGGTTGGTGCGCTTTCTATTGTAAGATTCCGTTCTGCTGTTAAAGAGCCTAT
>JAEWHG010000019.1 GCA_023387935.1 Bacillota bacterium | reverse complement strand
TCTAATTCATCTACTGAAATAGAATCATAAATGTATGCCTTTACCCCAATTGAATCCGCTATCTCCTTAGCTATTATTGCTCCTAGGTTTGATGCATGCTCAATTATTGGTCTGTTTTTTAATCTATCAACCATGGAATCATTTACTTCATATGCTCCAGAGCGTACTGGTGGAAGAGGGCCTCCTCTACCTACTACCGCTGCAAGTTCCTTAACATCAAAGTTATTTTCCTCTAAAAAGTCCATTATTTGCTTATATCTCATTTCATACTGATCTGTAATCTTATTGTACTTGGCAATTTCCTCACTAGGATGCTCTATACTTTTTTTAGATATTTCCTTAGTATCCTCATATATTGCAATTTTTGTTGAAGTTGATCCTGGATTTATAGCTAGTATTTTAAAAGACACTTAATTTCCTCCTTAAATATATTGAATTCCCCATACCTCAGTTTACCATTTTATTTAAGATACAGCATTCATTCCTTCATTGAAGGCTTTAATATTAATTTCTATAAATTGTTCCTTTACATTTTCCTTGATTGCTTTTTCCCAATCTATATCAGTAAGATTCATTGCCTTAACTAGGGCTCCTAAAAGCACAATATTCATAGTCTTAGGATTTCCAAGGTCCTCTGCAATTTTTCCTGCATCTAAAACCTTAGTATCTACTTTCTCTTTTAGCTTTTCTATTACTCCCTCTGGATAATCTACATTACCCATAAGGATTGGAGCAGAAGGAATTTTAAAATCGTTAACTACTACAGTTCCTTCAGGGTTTAAAAATTCTAGCAATCGAATAGCTTCCATAGCCTCAAAGGAAACTAGAATATCAGCTTGACCTTTCCCTATGATTGGAGCATAAACTTTTTTGCCGTATCTAACCTGAGTAGTAACGCTTCCACCTCTTTGTGCCATACCATGAACCTCTGACATTTTAACGTCATATCCAGCATCTATCAACCCTGCTGATAAAATTTTGCTCGCAAGAATTGTACCTTGGCCACCTACGCCAACTAATAATAAACTTTTTACATCTGACATATTATTCACCCACCTTACTAATAGCTTTTGTTGGACAAACTTGAAGACATACGGTACAGCCTACACATTGAGTCTTATCAATTGTAACCTTCTTTGTTTCCTTATTAAAGCGAAGTGCAGGACAACCACTTCTAATACATGCTCTACACCCTATACATTTTTCGTGGTCTACCTCACATAATCCTTTATAGTCACCAAATTCTTTTTTATCTTCTGGAGAAAGTGTTTTAAGAACACATGGCCATCTTGTAATAATAACGGAAGGCTCATCTAAAGCCATAGCCCATGCTAATGCTTCTTTACTTTCTTTAAGATCCAGAGGATTAATAGTTCTAACATGCTCTACCCCAATTGCCTTACATAAAGCTTCAATGTCTATTTCCTTTGTAGGCATTCCTTGAAGAGTATATCCTGTTCCAGGATTTTCCTGATGTCCTGTCATACCTGTGATTCTGTTATCTAAAATAACATTGATTGTATTACTTCTATTATAAATAGTATCCATTAAAGAGTTAACACCAGTGTGGAAGAATGTAGAGTCCCCAATTACGGCTACCATTCTCTTTTCTCCATTATACCTATTTAATACCTTTTGAGCACCATGAGCCATACTAATACTTGCGCCCATACAAATAATAGTATCTACAGTACTAAGCGGTGGCGCTACACCTAAGCCGTAACATCCAATATCTCCATTAACAATTACATCTTTTCTTTTACTAAGCTCATAGAAGAAGCCCCTGTGTGGACATCCTGCACAAAGTGTTGGTGGTCTGTCTACTGCAATGCTTCTATCGTATTCTACAATTTCTCTTTCGTCACCTAATAAAGCCTTTGCGATAATATCAGGGTTTAATTCTCCTATACCTGTAATTTTATCCTTTCCAATACAGGCAATTCCTGCCGCTTTTAATTGATCTTCGATGTAAGGCTCTAATTCTTCTATCACATAAAGGGTTTCTACTTCTTTAGCAAACTCTTTTATTTTATCCATTGGTAGTGGATGAGTAAATCCTAGTTTTAAATATGAAACTGTATCTCCAAAAACATCTTTCGCATATTGATAAGCTACTCCAGAAGAAATGATTCCAATTTTCTTATCATTCCACTCAAAGAAATTTAAATCTGTTTCATTAGAAAATTTTTCTAACTCTTTCATTCGATCTTCTAAAACTACTCTAAGGGCTCTTGCATTTGCAGGTACTGCCGCATATTTTTTAGGGTCTTTAACGTAAGGCTTTAATCCTACTTCTTCTCTTTCACCAAATTCAACAATACTTTTACCATGACATATTCTAGTTGTCATTCTAAAAAGAACTAAGGTATTAAACTTTTCGCTTATTTCCACAGCAGCTTTAACCATGTCCTTACACTCTTGACTGTTACTTGGTTCTACCATTGCTACCTTTGCAAATTTAGCATAGAGTCTGTTATCCTGCTCATTTTGAGATGAATGACATCCTGGATCGTCTGCAGAAACTAAAACCATTCCCCCATTAACCCCTGTATATGCATAAGTGAAAAATGGATCTGCAGCTACGTTTACACCTACGTGCTTCATTGCAGCCAGGGATCTAGCGCCTATAACCGATGCTCCTATGGCTGACTCTAAGGCTACTTTTTCATTTGGAGCCCACTCTGCTATGATCTCACTTTTATATGGTGCGATATTCTCTAATATTTCTGTACTCGGTGTTCCCGGATATGCTGCAGCATATGTAATACCTGCTTCATATGCTCCACGGGCAACTGCTTCATTGCCTGTAAGTAATTGTTTCATTTTGTATCTCCCCCTATTTTTATTAGATACCAAAATAATAAACATTTAATTTTAATAATCTATACTATTGTTAATGCTGCAAATTTCATGCCAAAACTTTATGACTAAATATTTAGATTTTTCAGCCTTTATTGCCACTTTTTTGGTGTTGTTACAAAAAATTAAGGGGTCAATGGCGCAAAATACGATACCATTAACCCCTTAAAATCCATTTTTGTTATTATGTATTATAGATAACCAACATGATTAATTAATAAAAAATGCTAAATGATTACCTTCGCAGAACATGTTCATAAGTCCCAGTGAATGAGAAGTAGAAAGTCATAAAAATTGCGCATGTCTGAGCGTAGCAAGTTTACGAATTTTAAACTTTTTTCAAATGCTTTAAAATATTCTTTCCTTGCCCAGTTATTATAGTTCCGCCTCGTCCTTTAGATATTTCAACCATATTTCTATTTTCCAGTGTAATAAGCATACTTCTTATTTCCTGCTCGCCCAAAAAAATGTCCTTCTTCTTTGCTATACTCAATAAACTTCTTCGTCCCAATCGTTTATTTATAGAAAAGGCCTTGTCTAATTCCTCTAAGATAAAAATATACTTAGACAATTTTTTGCCCATATCTTTTATAAAACTATCCACAAATACATCTTTACATCCATTATCCCTTTTATATTCTACTTCTTTGTTTGCTTCTTCATTCAATGATTCAGCTATTTCAAATGGTAGATCTTTAATATCTACTTCCTTTACTTCAAGACTAACTAAGTATTCCACATAATTTTTTAGTTCTCTTACATTCCCCTTCCAGCTATGGGCTAAGAGTAGCTCTTCAGCATCAGGGAAAAGCTCAAAGCTCCCTCGAAACTCTCTTTTAAACTGCTCTACTAAAGGTAGTATATCTTTTTTTCTATGTCTTAAGGGGGCCAGTTTAAGAGGCAATACATTGAGCCTATAGTATAAATCCTCTCTAAATTCTCCTTTTTCCATCATTTCCTTTAAATTTTTATTTGTAGCCGCAATGATTCTAATATCAACATTTATTATACTGTCTCCACCTAATCGCATGACTTCTCTTTCTTGCAGAACTCTTAATAATCTCATTTGAAGACTTGGCGGCATCTCTCCTATTTCATCTAAAAATAATGTTCCATTGTGTGCAAGCTCAAATAATCCAGGCTTTCCACCTTTTCTAGCCCCCGTAAAAGCACCTTCCTCATATCCAAAAAGTTCGCTCTCTAAAAGACTCTCAGGTAACGCTCCACAGTTTACTGCAACAAATTGAAAGTTTTTTCTCTTTGAGTTGTTATGTATAGCCTGAGCAAAAATCTCCTTACCTGTACCACTTTCCCCTGTTATTAATATGGACGAATTAGATCTTGCCATTCTTTTTGCTATTTCTACAGATTTTTTTATACTATCACTTTCTCCTGTTATATCTGTAAAATTATATTTAGCTTTATGCCCCTTTCCGATAACCTTAGCCCTTAGCCTGTTATGCTTTCTTTCTGCATCGCTAAACCTTCTAATAATGGCAACAGCACCATACAGCCTTTCTGAATGAATAATAGGATCTACAGATACGATTAAATCAACACCATTTATTTTAATCAGTATCTCCTTTACAGACTGTAGGTTTTCCAAAACATCCCTAAAAGGAATTTGAGGAAATAACTTTACTCCTTCTCTATTTATAACATCTTCAATTTTATATCCAATGATTTCTACTGCATTTTCATTATATAAAAATATGGCTCCTTTAGAATCAATTCCTATTACTCCGTCATCTATAACTTGCAACAATATATCTAATTGACCTTCAGACATATTTGTCATACCCAAAATCTCCGAAAGACCATAATTAGCTGTAGCAATCTCTTTATAACTTTTGCCAATATTTTGCCTATTTAATATATGCAAAAGCTCCAATCTATCTCCTATTTCGATTATTGTATTGATATCTAAAAGACTGTTTCCTATATTAATAATGTTCGTAGCCCCATAAGATACATAACTAGATTTACCTAAAATAATAACTGCTTTATCATCTAATTCAAGCTTTTCATATGGACTTGTAGGTATAAAATTAATATGATTCGCACCAATCTCATATAGAGTAGATACCATTCGCTTTGCCATTTCTATACTTTCATCAAAAAGAAAAGCCTCTGTTCCTTCCTTAATATCCATAATCTTATCTAAACCTACCTTTGAAATTGTTCTATGGACGAATAAAACTTTTTCCGTTTTTTTAATGAATTTCCGAACCATATCAAAGGCATCAAATGAAGGTAGTAAAATTAAATCTGCTAATATTTCCTCTTGAATAGAGCCATCTCCTATACAGTATTTTTCAATGTGGATATTCTCTTGAAACAAACTCTTTATTTGTTCGTAATACATAGTTGAAGTTGCTTCACTATAACATAAAATAGCTAGCTTTTTTTTCATATACCTTCTCCTTATTATAAACTAAGACCAGGTTGTATTTTTTCCTTATATGATAATTATAGTGTACCTAGGATCAAAATAAAAGAGCTCGTATATTAGAAAATACCCTCTGCTATACTTAAACAGAGGGCATTTTATTTACTTAAATAACTATTTGCAGGCTATAGATTAACAAGAACTATTTATTCGCCTTTTTCCCATTTTACAATTAAATTTCTTGCTGCTTTTGCTTCATCTATTCTTCTTACATGGGTATGATGTGGTGCATTTTTCAATAGCTCCGGAGTTTCTTTTGCTTCATCAGCGATTTTATTTAATACCTCTATAAATTTATCTAAAGTTTCTACACTTTCCGTTTCTGTTGGCTCTATCATCATAGCCTCATTCACTATCAGTGGGAAGTAAATTGTAGGTGGATGATATCCGTAATCCAATAGACGCTTTGCAATATCAAGTGTAGATACCCCTAGAACATCATCATTTAAACCGCTTAATACAAATTCATGCTTGCATACTTGATCTATTGGAAGATAATATTTATCCTTTAATTTATGCATCATATAGTTTGCATTAAGAACTGCTTTTTGACTAACCTCTTTTAATCCTGGTCCATAAGAAAGAATGTAGGTGTATGCTCTAACAAGCATTCCAAAATGTCCATAGAAGCTTTTTATCTTACCGATGGAATTTGGTCTGTCATAGTCAAGTACGTACTCATCTCCCTTTTTCTCAATAAGTGGAGAAGGTAAGAATTCTACTAAATCCTTTCTAACGCCTACAGGTCCACTTCCAGGTCCTCCACCACCATGAGGCGTAGAGAAGGTTTTATGTAGATTGTAGTGAAGTACGTCAAACCCCATATCTCCTGGTCTTGTAACACCCATAATTGCATTCATGTTAGCGCCATCATAATAAAGTAATCCGCCTGCTTCATGAACTAAATCTGCTATTTCTTTTATATTTGTTTCAAATAGTCCTAGAGTACTTGGATTTGTTAACATTAGACCCGCAATTTCATCACTTAAAACTGCTTTTAGGCTGTCAATATCAACTGAACCATCTGCATTTGATTTTACTTCAACAATGTCAAATCCAGCAACAGCTGCACTAGCTGGGTTTGTTCCATGAGCAGAGTCTGGAACTATAATCTTAGTTCTCTTAGAATCTCCTCTTTTCTTATGATATGCTTTTATTACCATTAATCCTACAAGTTCTCCATGAGCTCCTGCTGCAGGCTGAAGCGTCATTCTTTCCATACCAGCTACTTCTGCTAGCATTTTATCTAGATTGTACATAAGCTCTAAAGCTCCTTGTACAGTTTCTTCTGGTTGATATGGGTGAATATTAGCGAACCCAGAAAGAGATGCCATATCCTCATTTATTTTAGGATTGTATTTCATAGTACAGGATCCTAATGGATAAAAACCTGTATCTACTCCATAGTTTTTATTAGATAATTGAGTATAGTGTCTAATAACATCTACTTCACTTACCTCTGGTAAATCTAATTCCTTATCACTTAAAAATTCACTAGGAATTAGACTTTCAAGATTAACTTCTTCTACATCGCATTTAGGTAGACTATATGCCTTTCTACCTTCTTTGGAGATTTCAAAGATTAATTTATTGTAATCTGACTTCATTATATCACCTCCATTACTTTTGCTAATGTATCGATTTCTTCTTTAGTTCTTTTTTCAGTTACACAAAGTAATAATCCATTATCTAGCTCAGAGTATTCTTTTTTAAGTTCATATCCACCAAGAATATTGTTCTTTAATAACTCTTCGTTAACCTTAGAGCTATCAATATTGCTTGTTACTGCAAATTCTTTAAAGAACGGCTTATTAAATAGTGGCTTATACTTACCACTCTTAGTAATTTCATTCAATGCATAGTGAGCTTTTTGAGTGCTTTGCATAGCTACTTCTCTAATTCCCTGTTTGCCTAATGTAGTTAGATAAACAGAAGCCATAAGAGCAACTAATCCTTGGTTGGAACAAATATTTGAAGTAGCTTTATATCTTCTAATATGTTGTTCTCTTGCTTGTAGCGTAAGAACGAAGGCTCTCTTTCCATCTACATCTTCTGACTGACCAATTATTCTACCTGGCATTTTTCTAATTAATTTTGATGTAGTTGCTAAGAATCCTAAATATGGGCCACCATAGTTTAAACTATTTCCCAAGGATTGACCTTCTCCCACAACGATATCTGCGCCTAATTCACCAGGGCTTTTTAATATTCCTAATGAAATAGGATCTACATAGTTAATAAGTAGCGCTTTGTTTTCATGTGTGATCTTTTCAACCTCTGTCATATCCTCAATAATACCGAAGAAGTTAGGATTTTGAATAATAACACCAGCGGTTTCTTTTCCAACTACTGATTTTAATTTATCTATATCAGTTACACCATCAGCCATTTCAACTTCTACTAGATCAATGTCTCTAAGTTCTAAATAACCCTTTAAAACTTTTTTAACTTCTGGATGAACCGTTTCAGATACAACGATTGATTTACGTCTTGTAGCATCAACTGCCATTACTGCTGCTTCACCACACGCAGTTGCACCGTCATACATAGAAGCATTTGTTACATCCATACCTGTTAAGCTACAAATCATGGTTTGATACTCGAATATAGCTTGTAGAGTACCTTGGCTAATTTCAGGTTGATATGGCGTATAGGCTGTAAAGAACTCTGATCTTCCAGCTATATGCTTAATTAGGCTAGGAATATAGTGATCATATGCCCCTGCCCCTAAGAAACAAACTAAATCGTCCGTACCTTTATTTTTGCCACTTAGGCCTTTCATATGGCGAACTATTTCCATTTCAGAATATGGACCTTCTATATTAAGTTCTCTACCTAACTGAAGCTCTTTAGGTATATCCTTAAACAGATCTTCCACGGAGTTAGCTCCAATAGCATCAAGCATTAGCTTGGCATCTGTGTCTGTATTAGGTATGTACCTATGCATATTATGCCTCCTTTTCACAAAACTCTTCGTATTCTTTATCAGTCATTAATGTTCCAAGTTCAGATTCATTTGTTAGTTCAACTTTCATAATCCAGTTAGCAAAAGGATCTTCATTTAAAAGCTCTGGAGCTCCATCTAATTCTTCATTAGCTTCTAATACTCTTCCTGAAACTGGTGAATAAGCATCTGAAGCAGCTTTTACAGATTCAACAACACTAAAAGCATCTCCTTTTGCAATCTCATCATCAATTTCTGGTAGTTCAACATATACAATTTCTCCTAATGCATTTTGTGCATAGTCTGTAATTCCAACATAAGCTTCATTTCCTTCTACTTTTACCCACTCATGATCACTTGAATATAAAAGTCCTTCTACTGTTTTCATAAATTATTCCTCCTTGAGATTATTAATTATTTATTAGTTATTATATTTAAAACTATTACTACTTATTTCTACTATAGAACTTTCTGCTAACTACTTCAGCTTTTAAAGTTCTCTTTCTAACTTGAATTTCTATTGGTGTTCCTAAAGCTGCATATTCTGCGTCAATTAGAGCAAACCCAATATTCTTTTTAAGTGTAGGTGAATTATACCCAGTAGTTACGGCACCAATAACTTTTCCGTCAGCTAAAACTTCATATCCTTGTCTAGGTATTCCATTTTCCTTCATTTCAAAGCCTACAACTTTTCTTTTTAATCCTTCTTCTTTTTGCTTAACAAGAGCATCCTTACCGATAAAGTTAGTTTTGTTTAGCTTTACAAAATAACCCAGTCCTGCTTCTAAAGGAGTAATATCTTTATCTATTTCATTGCCATAAAGAGGTAGGTTCGCTTCAAATCTTAATGTATCCCTTGCTCCAAGTCCTGCTGGCTTTAACCCTCTATCTTTACCAACTTCAATAAACTTTTCCCATAAAGCATCCACATCTTTATTATCTAAGTAAACTTCAAATCCATCTTCGCCTGTATATCCTGTTCTTGAAACAAGACATTGAACTCCATTTACAATTACATCTCTCTTTAAATAGAAGAATCCTATTTCCGAAAGATCTGTATCCGTAAGCTCTTGTAAAATTTCTTGTGCTTTTGGTCCTTGAATAGCTATTTCTGCAACTTCATCAGAAATATTAATTATTTCTACATCATATGTACCCAAGTTTTCTTTCATCCACTCATAATCTTTAGCAGTGTTACTAGCATTAACTACTAAATAATAATAATTTTTATCAAACTTATAAACTAAAAGGTCGTCTACTACGCCTCCATCTGGATAACACATAAAAGTATAAAGGATTTGATTATCTTCAAGCACAGAGATATCATTTGTAACTAAATACTGAACAAAATCCTCTGCCTGATTTCCCTTTACTTCGATTTCTCCCATGTGAGACACATCAAATATTCCAGCTGCATTTCTTACTGCCTCATGCTCAGCTGTTAGTCCTTCAAACTGTACTGACATTTCCCATCCTGCAAAATCAACTAACTTGCCACCATGTCTCTTATGCGCTTCAAACAAAGGCGTTCTACGCAATTCTGTCATAAACATTTCCTCCTTTTTTTATAGCACATAGGAAATTATATGATTTTTAGATAACTGCAAATCAATCATAATTTCCATAATATGCTTCAATAAAATCAATATTGTAAATATCTAAAAATATTTTGTTCTAAAAGTTTATACGCAATAAAACTAACAAACTATTTTAAATAGTAATATTAGAACATATTTATACTAGATTATTGCTAAATTCAGAATATATTCTAAAAATTCTTAATATATATTTTTGTATAAAATAAGGAACATAATGGAATAGTAAGAAAATCCGCCATTATGTTCCTCTGTATTTTGGCCTGAGAGTTTCTACACTAAATGTATTTCTCCTACGGCGTCGCCTATGCGAGCTCTCCAGAGTTCCATCAAATATCGATCCATTTGCCTGAAAGATTCTATAAAAGATTGGCATCTTCTACATTGCTTCTTCGGCTACCTTTAAGGTATCTCTCGATATTGTCATCTGAATCTGTATATATATTTAAAACATTCTATAATTTCATAATACAACCTTTACCAAAGTTTTTCAACTTATGATATTTTTTTAACATAATAAAAAACTTATGCTATTGTTTAGTTGTTTTAAAGCTTAATATTTCCCTCTAACGTATTCATCAATAGTGTCTGCTATATGCTTAGAATATTTTACTGCTTCTACTACAGTTCTTGCGCCAGTAACAACATCTCCAGATGCGAATACTCCTTCTCTAGTAGTTCTGCCATCATTGTCTATTATTACTAATCCTCTTTCATCGACTTCTATTCCCTTTGTTGTAGATATGATATTGGTTCTAGGCCCTTGACTAACTGCAACTATAACAGAGCTGCACTCGAATAAACTCTCAGAGTCTTCTATCGTAATAAGTCTTTCGCCCTTTTCATCAACTACCTTCTTTGTTTCAATATATATTAAGCCTTCTTTTGTAATTTCAATAGGAGCCTTGTAAAGTTCAAACTTAACTCCATCTAATTTAGTGTACTCTATTTCATGGTTGGTAGCTGTCATATCTTCAAAGCCTCTTCTATACATTATCGTAACTTCTTTAGCTCCTTTTCTAACAGCTGTTCTGGCAACATCCATAGCTACATTTCCAGCACCTATTACACATACCTTATTTCCTAATTTGTATACGTCTGGATTTTTTAAATAATCGATTGCAAAATGTACATGTCCTAAGCTTTCACCTTTAATGTTTAGTTTTTTAGGTTGCCATACACCTGTACCTATAAATAAAGCATCAAATCCATCTCTAAAGAGCTCGTCAACCGTTAACTTAGAACCAACTAATATATTAGGTCTGATTGTTACGCCTAAATCTATTAACCTTTTTTTGATTCTATCTAAAATATCCTTAGGTAATCTAAACTCAGGTATTCCATATCTGAGCATTCCACCTATTTTTTCCTTAGATTCAAATATTGTAATATCATATCCCCTTAAGGCTAGTAGCAGGGCTATGGTAATACCTGCTGGACCAGACCCTATGATCCCTATATTACCTTCCCGTTTTTCACTTGGAGTTAGATCGATTAAATCCAAGCTATAGTCTGAGATATAATTCTCTATATCTCCTATTTTAACAGGGCTTGATTTTATTCCTCGTATGCAATTGCCCTCACACTGTCTTTCATGTGGGCATACTAGTGAGCATACTATGGACAATGGATTATTCTTAAACACAATTTCTCCTGCTTTATTAATATTTCCTTCTAAAAGTAAATGGATCATTTCTTTTATAGGGGTATTTATAGGGCATCCCTGTTCACATCTTGGGTTCTTACATTGCAAACATTTTTTTGCCTTATCTAATACGTGTTCTGCCATAATATCACTCCTGTAACATTTATATACTGATATCTATTTATTCTTAAATATACTACCATACTATAATAGGTAATAATTATTAAATTTGCAATATAAATAGACAAATATGTTCTACTATTTTTATAAATTTCACGAAAATGCATTATAAATCTGCATATTATGAATATTTAGTATGTTATATTAAA
>JAEWHG010000220.1 GCA_023387935.1 Bacillota bacterium | reverse complement strand
TGCACAAGTAGCTCCCATCAATTTCAATCGTTCCATTATCACATTTTTCAAGACCATTTATGCATCTTAAAAGAGTTGTTTTTCCTGCGCCAGAAGGGCCAATTACCGTTACTATTTCTCCTTTATTCACTTTAAATGCAATATTATTTAATACAATATTACCACCAAAGCTTTTATATAATCCTTCAACCTTTAAACTCATTTTAGTCCCTCCTGTTCCCTACTTTTAGCACTTGAGATTTTTAACAAAAGTTAAAAATTGAGTGCGCCATGGAGCAACACCAGTTGCGTAATTTTATTTGTAATAAGAATATTTAAGCTCTAGCTTTTTAAAAACTTCAGTTAACACCATAATTATCAAAAGATAAACCACACCAACAGCTATAAGAGGAACAAGAGAAGCATCCCTATTCGTTGCAATTTGTCCTGCTCTTAAAAGTTCGCCTAAACCAACAACATATACCAAGGAAGTATCCTTAACCAAAGTAATTACTTCATTACCAACGGATGGAAGAACTATTTTAAATACCTGAGGAAGTATAATCCTTGTAAGGGTTCTTCGTTTACTTAAGCCTAGTACAGCGGCACCTTCATATTGACCAACACTGATAGATTCTATACCCCCTCTAAAAATTTCTGCAAAATATGCAGCATAGTTTAGAACAAAGGTTACAAGGGCTGCAGTTTTTCTATCCAAGGTTATGCCCACATAAGGAAGACCAAAAAAAACAAACACTAGCTGAAGTAACAACGGAGTACCTCTCATAATCAAAATATAGAATTGAATCGCTGCGCTTATTATTTTTATCTTAGAAGTCCTTCCAAAGGCCACTACAAAACCTAAAGGTATAGAAAACAGCAGTGTTATTATAAATACTTCCAGAGTAGTAAATAGCCCCGAGATTATGGAAGGCAAAAGTGAATATATATACGACATTTTCTACACCTCCTGTAAAATATAATTACTTTTGACCAAACCATTTACTGTATATTTCGTCATATGCTCCGTCTGCTCTCATTTCATCAAAAGTCTCATTCACTAATTTCAAAAGATCTGTAGATGTTTTTCTAATGCCTATTCCGTATTCTTCCTTTCCAAAATCATCTTCTAAAACCTTATACTTTTCCTCACCCTTTTGTTTGATATAATATCTTGAAAGTACTTCATCTGCTACAACAGCATCTGTTCTTCCAGCTTCTAAATCCATAAAAGCTTCATTATTTGTATCGAATAATGTAGGTTCACCGCCATTAAACGCTTTAACTAAATCAGCATATACCATTACGGCATCATATGCTGTTGAACCATTTTGAACAGATATATTCTTACCTTTTAAATCTTCCCTCGTCTCTATTTCCGAATCTGACAATGCAATAATTATTTGATTATTTTCAAGGTATGGCTTTGTAAAAGCTACCTTCGCTTTTCTTTCATCATTAATAGAATATCCATTCCAAATTAAATCTATATTGCCACTGTTCAGCTCTGTTTCCTTCATAGACCATTGAATTGGCTGAAATCTAACCTCAATTCCTGCTCTTTTAAAAACTTCTTTAGCCAAATCAACATCAAAGCCTACTAATTCTCCTGAAGTATCTCTAAAGCCCATCGGTGCAAAAGTATCATCCAAACCCATTACAATATAGCCTCTTTCTTTAATTTGCTCCAAATCCATAGTAGCAGTATTACTCTTTCCACATGCAGAAAGTGCTAAAATACTAACTAATACCATGATCAACACGGAATACTTTTTAAAGCCCTGACTTATTCCACTTTTTTTATTTACATTTCTCTTTTCAAATTTCATAACTAACATCTCCCTTTGTTTTTTTTAATTCCTTTAATTTTTTATTATTCCAGGCCTGAATAAAATAATAAAAAAACTCCCGCCTCTAGCTATACGCTAGAGGACGAGAGTTATGCTCACGTGGTTCCACCTCATTTTATTAGCACTTCACAGTACCAACCTCTTCAAGTACGATAAGTAATGATACTTATTTATACTCTAGCACGATAACGGGTGCAAGTATTCCCGATGCAGTCTACTACCAAAAGGGTTCGGTGCATAGCTCAGAGATGTGTTCAAGATATTTTCAAATGCCCCTCTCACCAACCGGGAACTCTCTGTAAAAGAATATATACCTTTACTATTTCTCATCAATGCCTTTAATTAAAATTCTTTATTAAGTTATTAAAGATATATTACGCTAATGTAACATATTTGTCAACACCTTTTTCAGAATAAATATTCATCTGATTAATATGCATATTTAGGTTTTTTATTTAATTTGTGAATAGCCTCTACAAATCGAATTGTACCAGTTTCTGATCTCATAACAACAGAATGGGTTTTAGCAGTGCCATTACCAGTATAGACTACTCCCTTTAATAGTTCTCCATCTGAAATTCCCGTAGCCGCAAAGTATACTTCATTACCCTTTACTAAATCGTCTATATAATATACTTTATCTATACTTGCACCCATTTGTATACATCTTTGTGTTTCTTCTTCTGTTTGAGGAATAAGTCTTCCTTGGAACCCTCCACCTAAGCACTTTAAGGCAGCAGCCGTAATTACTCCTTCTGGAGCTCCTCCACTACCTAGCAGAATATCTACGCCTGTATGATCGAAGCAGGTTGCTAAAGCCGCCGCTATATCTCCATCTTGGAACAATTTAATTCTTGCACCAGCTTCACGACATTGCCTTATGATTTCATCATGTCTAGGTCTATCTAACATTGTTACTGTTAAATCTGAAATGCTTTTGTTTAGTGCTTCTGCTGTAGCGCGCAAATTCTCATGTACTGGCGCATCAATATTAACCTTTCCAGCGGCTCTAGGACCTACCGCAATTTTATCCATATACATGTCAGGTGCATTTAATAAGCATCCTCTTGGTGCCATTGCAACTACAGCAATCGCATTAGGCAGACCCTTCGCTACTGAGTTCGTTCCCTCTACAGGATCTACAGCAATATCAACCTTAGAAGCTCCTTCACAGCAAGATCCAACGGTTTCACCTATATATAGCATAGGCGCTTCGTCCATTTCACCTTCTCCAATAACTACGATCCCTTCTATATCCATCGTTTGGAACATTTTGCGCATTCCATCTACTCCAGCTTGATCTGCAGCAATTTTATCCCCTCTACCCATATATTTAGCCGCACCTAAAGCAGCAGCCTCCGTTACCCTCGCTAAGTTAATTGCCAAATTTCTATCCATTATAATTGCACCTCCAAAGTATTTTTACTCATACTTTTATTATATCCATTTTCTATTATTTCTGCAATGTATTGTGCTATATTAATCCTTAATAATATATACTATATGTTCCATAAAAATGAATCTGTTTCTTTTTGTAATATAACAATTGAGAGCATTCCCAAACGTAAAAAATAATAGAGTGCGACACTTCGTGTCGCACTCTATTATTTTTTAGTTTTTTCCCAATCTGCCATAAACTTTTCTATTCCTATATCTGTTAAAGGATGTTTCACCATATCCTTTAATATCTTATATGGAATAGTTGCAATATGCGCACCTGCTTTAGCTGCTTCTACTACATGCAGGTTATGGCGAATACTTGCTGCAATGATTTCTGTATTAATATTATGAACCTTGAAAATATGTGCTATATCTTCTATTAATTGAATTCCATTTTGACCAATATCATCTACTCTACCAAGGAAAGGGCTTACAAAACTAGCACCTGCCCTTGCTGCCAATAAAGCCTGAGTTGCAGAAAAAACTAAAGTTACATTGGTTTTAATACCCTTCGTATTAAATTCATTCACCGCTTTTAGACCTTCCTCAGTCATAGGCACTTTAATAACAACATTAGGATGAATTTTTATCAGTTCTTCTGCTTCCTCCAACATTTCCTCAGCAGTTTCACCTACAACTTCCGCGCTAATTGGTCCATTTACTAATTGGGTAATTTCCTTTATAACCTGTTTCAAATCTCTACCTTCCTTTGCGATAAGGGATGGATTTGTAGTTACACCTGATAAAATACCCCATTTACTTATTTCTCTAATCTCATCTAAGTTAGCAGTATCAATAAAAAGTTTCAAAACAATCACTTCCTAATATTTAATATTTCCCTAGCTTCATCAGGGGTTGCAATTTCTCTTCCTAGTTCCTTTGCTATTCTTGCTATTCTTTCCACCAATTGTGCGTTTGATTCAGCCAATTGTCCTTTTCCATAATAAACATTATCCTCAAATCCAACTCTAACATGGCCTCCTAGTAAAATACCCATTGTACCTAAAGGCAGCTCGTGTCTACCAATACCAGCAACAGTCCAAGTAGATCCTTCTGGAATACTTCTTACCATATGCATAAGATCCTCAGGAGTAGCCGGACAAGCTCCTGGAACTCCAAGCACAAAATCAAAATGCAAAGGCGCTTCCACTAAACCTTGTTTCACTAGCTTTTTAGCATTTTCAATCATGCCTCTTTCAAAAACTTCAATTTCTGGCTTTACACCTAATTTCTTCATCTTTGTTGCAAATTTCTCTATATATTCTTCGGAGTTCATAAAAACGTCTGGACCAAAATTACAAGTACCAGCACTCAATGTAGCCATTTCAGGCTTTAGGTCCACAGGCTGTAGCCTTTCATCTGGACCATGCCAAACTGCACCACCTGTAGATGGCTGAAAAATAATATTGCATTTTGCCTCTATCTTTTCTTTTATTTCCTTATATGCCTCATATGATTGTGTCGGTTTTCCCTCTGCATCTCTTGCATGAATATGTACTATAGAAGCTCCTGCTAAATAACATTGGTATGCAGCCTCTGCAATTTCATCTGGAGTTAGAGGCAGGTTCGGTTGATTCTCTCTAGTTACTTCCGCTCCAGTTAAGGCAGCAGTTATGATAAGCTTATCCATAATAAATCCCCCTTTAATTCATGATTATTCAATACAGTTTTACAATCTCATTTAGGGGCAAGCAAAACGTCCCCGTGTATTTTTTTATTTTCTTTGTTTGTCCTTTGGTACTACACAAGTACCCGTTGCTTTACAAACAACTACAGGTTCTTCTAGTACATCGCATGCAGAATCACTAATGTCTGGTCTAGGCACAATCACCTTTCTAGCCTCAAACACCATTTTTCTAGATGAATTACCAGCACTAGTAATTTCGCCAACAGCTTCTATATAATCCCCTGCATACACAGGTGCTTTAAATTCTACATTTTCATAAGCTACAAAAAGCCCTTCATCTCCATCGTTTCTAATCAGAAGTTCTGTTGCTACATCGCCAAATAGCTGAAGCATTTTTGCACCATCTACTAAATTACCTCCATAATGAGCATCTGCACTACTCATTCTCATCCTAACCATTGACTTCATTACTATTCCTCCTCAGTTTAATATATTATTTAGTGACCAATGCTGCTAAATTTAAATTGTGCATAGACTTCAAGAAGACTTCATTTATAGCGCCTCTTTTAGAAGCTTTTTTTATACTAAAACTTTGTTTTCTCTCTCCATAGTTATATTCTTTACATATTAATAAAATCCTTTTAATATATTGTATAAATTAGGATTATTACAAAATTTAAATACTCTTCCATAAAATAAAAATTTCGTCTTAAATAAATAACTTTTTTTGGATAAATTAATAATAAATTCTTGCATCTTGATAAAAATCCCATTATAATAATATAAAGTAAGTATTCAAAATCTTTAGAAAATTTAGAAACAACAAGTCTTTATTGTTTAGGAGGTGCCTGCAAAATAGATTATATTTTATAATAATTTTTCTAAAAAATAGTTAAAGGAGGAGAAATTATGATTGATTTAAATGAAAATAAACAAAGGGATCAGTGGAATTCAAAACTGGGTTTTATTATGGCAGCTGCTGGCTCAGCTGTAGGTTTGGGTAATCTTTGGAAATTTCCTTATTTAGCTGGTTCAAATGGCGGAGGCGCATTCGTATTTGTATATTTAGTCCTTATATTATTAGTAGGTTTTACTCTGATGTTAGCAGAAATAGTCATAGGCAGAAATACTCAGCTAAGTTCTGTAGGTGCTTATAAAAAACTTAATGCAAAATGGAGCTGGCTCGGTGGCCTAGGCGTATTGGCTGGATTTTTAATTCTTTCTTTCTACAGTGTTGTTGGTGGTTGGACTATTAGCTATATAGTAAAGGCTGTTACTGGTGCATTTAATACGGCAGATCTAGATATTCTAGGTGGCATGTTTGGTACATTAATTTCTGGCACTGCAGAACCTCTTATTTATCATGCAATTTTTATGCTTTTAACTTTATTAATTGTTGTTGGTGGAGTCAGCGGTGGCATTGAAAAAGCTACTAAAGTTATGATGCCAGCTTTATTCGTTATGATGATTATGGTTATGATTCGATCCCTTACTCTTCCAGGGGCTATGGAAGGTGTTCGATTCTTCTTAGTACCAGATTTCTCTAAAATAACTCCTAAAGTTCTTTTAGCGGCTCTAGGCCAGGTTTTCTTCTCACTAAGTCTTGGTATGGGCTGCATGATAACATACGGTAGCTATCTAAGCAGAGATGAAGATATCGTACAAAGCGCTATGATTATACCAGCACTAGATACTTGTATCGCTTTACTTGCAGGATTTACAATTTTACCAGCAGTATTCGCATTTGGTTTTGATCCAACAGCAGGACCTGGCCTATTATTCATTACGCTTCCTGCAGTATTTTCACAAATGCCTTTAGGCACTCTTTTTGCACTTGTATTCTTTGTATTAGTATTATTTGCAGCCTTAACATCATCAATTTCTCTGCTAGAGGTCACTGTTTCTTACATGGTAGACGAATTTAAATGGGATCGTCAAAAATCAACATATGTTATGGCAGGTATTATATTTTTAGTTGGTGTAGCTGCATCCTTAAGCATGGGGCCATGGTCTAATATACAATTAATTGGCGGCCGTAATATATTTGATACTTTAGGTTTTATAGCTGAAAATATTCTACTTCCTTTAGGTGGAATGTTAATGTCTATCTTTATTGGTTGGGTATGGGGTCTTGAAAATGCTATTAAAGAAGCTTCAAATGAAGGTAAGCTTGCCTTTAAACTTGCTCCAGTTTGGGGATTCCTAATAAAATACATTGCACCACTAGCTATCCTAATTGTATTCCTACAATCTTCAGGAATACTAAAAATTTAATTAATGTAATAAAATTTAACTTTTAATATAACTATTTAAAAGTTAAATAGCTAATTTAAAGAAGCATCCAATGATTGGATGCTTCTTAATTGTTTAAATAATATATTTTATCTTTAATTATGCATATATTCATAATCTTGTAAATATATGAATTGAAGTAATTTGACTGAATATTACGATTGTTAAAAACATAACACTTGCATTTTCCTATCTGAATATATATAATTTTGAAATATAATCTGTATTTATAAATTTATAAATTTTATGACCATGATGAATTATCTGTATATTCTTTTATTTCGTTTTTTTATTTATGTGTTATTAAATTATTTGAATATATATTCCACATTTTTTTAATTTATAATAATCCTTTCATACTATCAAAGGATTAATTATATATACAATACTCTAAGGAGGTGTAAAAAGCTATTCAGCAGTTCTTATTTTACACTGGCATTATTTATTTATTTTAAAAAATTATTTTAGGAGGTTTAAATTATGACAGATTTAAATCAAAAACAAGAAAGAGACCAGTGGGGTTCCAAGCTTGGATTTATCTTCGCTGCTGCTGGATCTGCAGTTGGACTAGGTAACCTTTGGAAGTTCCCTTACCTTGCCGGACAAAACGGTGGTGGCGTATTCGTAGTAATTTATCTTGGACTAGTATTATTAATAGGTTTTACTTTAATGATGGCGGAACTTGTACTTGGAAGAAATACTCAATTAAGTCCAGTTGGTGCTTACAAAAAGCTTAGAAAAAAATGGGCATGGGTTGGCGGTATAGGTGTATTAGCTTCTTTCTTAATCGTAACATATTACAGTGTTATTGGTGGATGGATTATTAAATACATCATTTCAGCTCTGACAGGTGCATTTAATACGGCAGACCTTGCTACCCTTGAAAGCGTATTCGTTAACTTTATAGGTGCTCCAGTAGAACCTCTTATCTACCATGGTATATTTATGTTACTGACACTAGGTATTGTTATGGGTGGTATTAGTGGTGGTATTGAAAAAGCTTCTAAAATATTAATGCCAGGATTATTTATAATGATGGTTATTCTAATGATAAGATCTATAACACTTCCAGGCGCTATGGCTGGTGTTGAATATTTATTAAAACCAGATTTCTCAAAATTAAGCATGAGTGTAGTTGTAAGTGCTTTAGGACAAGTATTCTTCTCCTTAAGCCTTGGTATGGGTGTTATCGTTACTTACGGTAGCTACCTTGGTAAAGACGAAAACCTTGTAGAGTCTTCACTGATTATTCCTGCATTAGATACAGTAATCGCATTACTTGCAGGATTAACAATTTTACCAGCAGTATTTGCTTTAGGATTTGACCCAGCTGGTGGACCTGGACTTTTATTCATCACATTGCCAGGTGTATTTGCTAAAATGCCTTTTGGATCATTCTTTGCAGTATTATTCTTCGTATTAGTTTTATTTGCAGCTGTTACATCTTCTATTTCTTTATTAGAAGCAGCAGTATCATTAACTGTAGATGAATTTAAATGGGATCGTAAAAAAGCAACTATTGGACTAGGAATTACTGCATTCCTTATTGGTGTACCTTCTTCATTAGCTAATGGACCTGTTTTAGGTAACCTTAAGTTTATCGCTGGTACTAACTTCTTTGATTCAATGGGTATTATTACAGATAATCTTTTATTACCTTTAGCTGCATTAACACTTGCAATCTTTATTGGTTGGGTATGGGGAACTGATAAAGCTTTAGCTGAAGCTACAAATGGTGGTAAAATCAAATTTGGACTTGCTAAAACTTGGGCGTTCATTATTAAATGGATAGCACCATTAGCTATCGGATACATTTTAATATCAGGTCTTATACCACTTTTCAAATAAACAAACTTTTAAAGCCTCTAGGGAACATTCCTTAGAGGCTTTTTTTAAAGAAAAATATCCCATGACCATCAAAATAGTCATGGACTTTTTTATTGTGCAAAAAAACAACCCATGATTTAACCATGGGTTGTTCATATTTTCCCTACCTTCTTATTAAAACAAACACTCTCTTTGCCAAGATATAGTATCCATTATCCTCTGCATAAACAACGATTTCGTCGTCTTCATTTATATCTCTTAATCTTATAATCTGTCCTTTTTCATCATTGTAAATAGTGTTATTATCTACTTGTATTGCTATTTCTTCGCCAGCTTTTATTTCAAGTTCCATAATATCATTTCTTGAATCCAGATCAATAACTTTACCTTGATACGTAACTCCTTGAAGTTTACGGTAGCTTTCCATCCATAACACTTCATCATTTTCCATTTCTAGCTCTACTTCATATCCTATTCTTAAATCATATATACTCGCATTCTTATCTTCAATCCTTATTGTAGTATTCGGTGTTATTTCAAATACTTCCAAATCTCCATCGTATTTTTCAATGGTTATTTCTGACTTTTGACCAAAACTAATATTTTTAATATATCCCTTTTCTGTTCTTTGAACACTATAAGCATTAACGTATGTTACAGCATCATACTCTAGACCAATTTCTACTTCATCCCCTACTTTTATGTCGCTAAAAGATGCCGATTTACGATCTCTTTTTAAAGCAGCCTTTGATGAAATCGTAAAGGTTTTAACAGACTTGTCATCTAGTACTACTTCCAAAACATCTTCCTTACTAGTACTGCTTACGTGATCAACCACACCTTCTACAATTTTATCCTTAGACTCAGCTTTTATTTCTATTGCCTTGTTATCTAAGCTTTTAACAGTAACGATATCTCCAAAATTTAGGTCTCCAATCTTAACGGATTTATTCATTAGATATACCTTAGTATTGCCGGTAAAATCAAAGCTGATTACATCATCATTTTTGTCTTTAATGAACACTTTAGGTGTTTTTCCATCTAAGTAATAATAATAATATCCTTCTATATCTTCTCCAACTGTAGTGGCTTTTAACTCTACTATTCTATTGTTTTCAACTTTAGCAGTTACTTGTTGCCCTACGGATAGCTTACTTAGAGTAGCAGTTTTACCGTCTACAGTAATTTTTGCATCGTCAGCAATGTCATAAACCGACTTTTCCTTACCATTTAAAATTGAAATAGTATTTTTAGTGCCTCTAATAATATTATCAATATCTCCTGAAATCGTTTTTGTATCTACATTTCCCTCGGTAGGAGGAAGGGTTGGCGTCGTATTGCCATTGGATTTATTATCTAATATTTTAGCTGATAGAGAAATAAGTTTAGACACTTCAGCTCTAGTTATTAAATTATTAGGTAGAAATCTCCCGTCATTACTTGATTTATCTAATATATTATTTTTTAATAATAAATCTATATACGGTGCAGCCTCCACAGGTATACTCAGTTCATCTAAGTAAGGTATAACATAAATACTTGATATCTTTTCGCCAGCACCGTACTGTAGAACACGTCCAATATAAGTAGCTACTTCATAACGCTTAGCATAGGTCTGATTAGCAGTAGATACTAGGTCTGCTAAATCTTTTTCTAATAAAATATCATTGAAAAGAGCGTATGCCGTAGCCCCTTGAGCCCATGCTGGAATATTATTTTTCTCCAGCTTTTCTTTATATTGATTTATATAATAGGCTGATTCCGTATCACTGTAGCCCATAAGCTTTGCAATCATAACAATGCTCTCTAGCTTAGAAATATTTCCCTGTGGCTTAAATGTTGCATCTGGATAGCCCGTTGTAATCTTTCGACTGTAAATATCCTCAATATAATCCTTTGCCCAATGGCCACTAATATCTGTAAAAATCATTGTATCTCCAAAGGCCATAGTGCTGCTTAGCATGATAACTAGAGCAATAATAGTAACAATTATTCTAGATTTTGTTCTACTCATAATTTCCCTCCTTCTATTTTTCCACACATCAAATTTAATATATAATTCTACATAAACCTTAGTTTTCCTTCATCTTTTTAATATCTTAATGATTTTGTTACTTTTCTATTATATAGACTACGGGAATATATTCTTATCCATAAGAAAAATATTCCCGCCCCTGTTAATTAAATAAGATAATATTTTCTCTATAATCCCGTTGTAAATCTCCTTCTAAAAACTCTAAGAATCTTACAAGGAGTGCCGAAGCTTCTGCACGAGTTAAAACCGTATTCGGATTTACCCTGTTTGACTGATCCCCTTGAACTAACCCAATTTCTTTTGCCATATAAATACTATCCTTAGCCCAAGCCGGTATTAGTCTATCGTCTGCAAAGGATGTTGAATAGCCTGGTGTAGGTGCTTTACTTTCAAAGCCTAAAGCACGAATAATAACAGTAATTGCCTGAGCTCTTGTTAAGGAATCCTTAGGTGCAAATCTGTTTTCAGACACGCCTTGAATGATTCCTTTCGCAACCCCATTTTTAATATATTGGTAATTTGCATCTTCTACAGATATATCCGCAAAAATGGAAACCTCCGGAGTTTTATTTCTAGAGCTGGTTCTTTTCTTAGGTTCTTCAGCTATCCTAATATCACTGGCTCTCATTACTGCCCTTGTAAATTCTTCCCTAGTCATAGGTACATCCGGCACAAAAAAGGTAGATACTTCATCAAATACATCTAAAGAATATAATTTATTAATATGACTTTCCGCCCAATGTCCACCTAAATCTCTAAATTTAGGAACTATTAGCCTTTCAATTTTAGGAACCAATTCCTTGGATAAGGATATGGAGTCACGATCTCTTCTAGATGTACTTTCTCCATCTCTATTAAAATAAGGAAGGTCATACTCATATCTAGAAACTACTTCACTATTCGTTGTTCTAATATACCCTCCATTAAAGCTGGAAAGGTTCGCATCGTTTTCACTGTACATAAGCTCTTTTGTCATACTATCGGAAACCTGACTTCTCACGGTTCCCTGCCAGTTATCCCTTTGAGCATCGCCATTTTCGTCAGACGTTTCGCTTTGTGATCTAATTACGTGATCTATGATTTGAGTTTCTGTCGCACCCCAAAAATTTTCATATCCTACACTACCACCTGTAATATCAACGATAACCTCGCCTTCATCTCTATTAACGGTATACACCTTACGTCCTGTTATATTCCCTGTATAAAAATCTGCAGCAGGTCTGTTATCGATAACATCGGACTTAGAAAACTGGTAGTCCTTTAATTCAAATTTAACACCCTCTATTTCTATACTTTCACTATAGCTTTTAATACTCATCTGAGCTATGGTTTGTCCCTTATCACTTCGAGCATCGTAGTCTATAACGTATGTAACACTACGATTTAATTTACCCTTTATAGACTTATCCTCAGGAACTAAATTTCTTAAATTATATTTAATGGTTTTAGATTTCCCATCTTCTTCGGGCATTATAGAGTTTTCCGGCATTGTAACAGTGCCTACAAATTTTATTGGCTCACCGGATATAAATACTACTTCCTCATATTCATACTCGTTGTTGACACCGCCTGAAAACTCTGGAGGGGCAGCAATAACATTTACTGGTACAATAATTAAACTTAATATCATCAAAATTAAAACAACCTTTTTCAAAAAATCCCTCCTTTACTTAACTATCAACACTTTACCGTAGAAATCATCCCGTACTAAGTAAATACGGTCTCCTACCTTTAAATCATATGGCTGTATTTGCTTACCATCTTTTATCAATAAAGCCTTCTCTAAATTAACATTTAAATCTGAGTTTTTCTCCATCCATTGAGACTTGGCATTACTCCAATCTCTAGCATTTGTAATTTTAATACCCCAACCTACATATTCATCATCGGTAACAGAAGAAACTAAACCATTGGTTACTCTCTGCTTTAAAAGAGAGTCCATATTTTTTTGTACCATGATAGCACTTATTCTATCTCCATCTGTATAAGCATAACTATGCCAATCCTTAAGTCGATTTTTTCTAGCATAGTCCGAATCTTCATCCACTGCATAGCTTCCACTATAAAACTCTTTTATACTAAGCTTTTTATTATTCGTTAAATCGTAAATGTCTGTATCATTGTCAAAGAATAGCTCTTTTTCATCGTCAAATGATTCCCACTCATTTTCTTCTAATAAGAAGAAATTCTTTAACCATAATCTGTCCTCTACTATTTGATCCATCCTGCCGGCATAAATATAGTGCTGACCTATATTCGAATTGTTAATATCCTCATTTAAAACGTATACTACGTCAGCATTTGACTCTAATCCTCTTCCATCTGCTACAACGAAAACATCGGAATTAACGTTTAAAGCATAGGGATCAACCAACCTATCATTTTTAATAACAATAGTGCCATCATTAAAGCCAATATTTCTATTGTTCTTTAATTCAAATCCACTAGTAAACCAGTTAATATCCTCTATTTTATCAGAATAGGTGCTTTCATATTGGTTCTGGACAACCATTCTTTCAATTTGATCCTTACCAAAGAAATCCTTCATTGCTAAATAAACAGTTTTTCCTTTATAGTACTTTAAATTATCATAGGAAATTTGGTAGCCTCCAATATAAAGTGGCATGTCACTGTTGTATGGAATGGTAATGGAAGCCGAACCTTTCTTCCATGCACCATTATTAAGAACCTCTACATCACTAAAAGTAATTTTATTTGAAAAACCATCTATCACGTTTAGCTTCCCTTTGTACAATCCATTGATACGAATAGAGTTTCCTTCAATATGAATACGGCTAATGATATTCGTATTTATTTCGTCAAAATAAAGCTTTACTCTATCCCCTTCATACAAAGTACTAAGAGATGTAACTTCTCCATTTCTTAGAATAACAGTGCCTGGCATAGTAAAGTAGGTTTCCTCAACACCTGTTGGTAGCTTCAATACGAATTGGTTATTATTTATTTTTGCAACCTTTCCAGTTCTTATTTTGCTTCCAGGAGGTATGTATCCTAAGTTACTTGTAGAATATCCATCTACATAAACGACCCTTCTTCCCTCAACCTCTGCATAAATCTCCATACCTGCCATAAAATTAGATGCATTGACGTACTGGGAATCAATTGTATAAATAGCATCAGGACTTATAGAAAGGGAATAGACTTCCCCTTCATAGGTCTCTATTTCTAAGGTATTTCCTATAGGCTCCCTTAAATATCCTTCCACAAAGCCCTGTCTATGCACCTCTCTAACATCTCCGTAGGTAAAAACAGAAGATAATAAGGTTAGTGCTAAAATTAGTATCAATGTCTTTTTCATGTTTCTACCTCCTACTACCAATAATTGTATATCTACCTAAACGACTAACTTCACCCGATGCTACTCCTTCAATCATACTAGTAGAAGCTCCAACTGACTGCCACGAATTAGAGGTCGGATTAAAGTAATTAAATTCTACTTTAGTAAGCTTTCGCAAACTAGCTTTATCAAGATCGTAATCGAGAACAAGATTGATCGATTTTGCGAAGTAATCTATTGATGTACTAGTATTTCCTACATATACGGATGCATCTAAACTATACACATTGGATAGTTGATTACCGGACTGAACCTGTGTGTTTCCGGTATCCGTTTTAATTACAAATCTTACTCCCGCATCGGATCTTTTGCTATTTTCTCTTACAGTAGCAACATTAAACGCTGAAGGCTGAAACTGAACAGCAAAATCACTACCTAATACTTGAATGTTTCTATTTCCATCATTCACCACAACACTGGCCGGCAAACTAATCACGACTTCTCGACTTCCTGCTAGAACTCCAGTAGTTAAATCTATTACTATGTCTCCTCTACCACTATACTTAGTGCCTATTACAACATTTGCTGTATTTCCTGACTTGGACATAGTAGTGTCCTCTCCTAAAGCGCCATCTTCATCTGGAGGCCCTACTGTAGAACCAGTTCTAACAGTGTTACTCTCCATAGAAGGCTTAGAAGAACCAAAATCACCTACGGCCTTTACAATAAATTTATATCTAGTTTTAGGCTCTAAATCGTTATATGCAAAGGATGTAAGCTCTGTAGATCCTATCAGTTCCATAGTTTGATCATCTATTACAACGAAAATTTCGTACTCTTTTGCACCCGTTACACCATTCCAGTGTACTCTAATAAATCTATCGTACACAAGCTCTGCCACAAC
>JAEWHG010000217.1 GCA_023387935.1 Bacillota bacterium | reverse complement strand
CTGGCACCACACCTCTTAAATACAGAAATCTAGCCATCTAATGTTTAAACTACCTAATATCTTTTTCTGTGTAGTATGCAATTCCTATTGCACCAGGTCCAACATGTAAACCGATTACTGGCCCTATGTCTTGCACTTTGATATCTATATCTACAAACTCTCTTATTTGTTTAACAACGTTCTTAGCTTCATCAATACAGTTAATATGGTGTACAACTATTTCTCCTAATCCTAGGTTTTTAATATCTTCTAGTACCTGATTTACTATAGTTGAAACAGCCTTACTCTTTGTTCTTACTTTTTTAAATACTGTTGTTACACCGTTTTCCACAGTTAAAACAGGAATAATCTTTAAAAGGTCCCCAATTACAGCACTGGCTCTTCCGATTCTTCCTCCCTTTTGCAGATATTCTAGATTATCTGGTATAAATAAAAACCTGCTTTTTCTAATACTCTGATTACTTATTTCTTTAACTTCATCTAAGGTTTTGTTTTCTTTAGCTGCTCTTGCGGCTAATATAGCTGAGAAACCTAGTTGCATGCAATTTGACCTAGAATCTATAATCTCTATATTCGCATTAGGATACTTTTCTAAAATCATATTTCTGGTCATGTGGGCAGTAGCGTATGTACCACTCATATCCGATGATAGAAAAATACAGATTAGATCATTATTTTCCTTTACTACTTTCTCCATCTCAGTATATAAATCGCCTACAGAAGGCTGTGATGATTTAGGTATTCCTTTTTCCTTCATCATTTTGTAGAAGCTTCCATTGTCTATATCTGTTTCTTTAAATGTCATATCTTGAAACTCTACATTTAAAGACACTACTCTTATATCTAAATCTTCTTTTACAGATTGGTCAATGTAGCTAGTACTATCAGTTAAAATCTTAATAGCCATATATACATCTCACTCCAGTTTTGTTTTTTTATGTTTATATCATTCTAACATAAAAAACATCTATATTTCTAATCTTATGATTGATTTTTTGATAATAAAAAAACTCATAAATAGAATTGCACTTAAACAGTGTCCTCCTATTTATGAGGCTCTTTTAGTTCCTAGGATATATTTTTACTTTTTCTTATCAAGCGCTATTAAATAATATTTATCACCCATTGTTTCTTCTAGTTCCTTTATTTGCTTTAGCTCCTGAGTATTAACATTAGCTAAAGACATTTCATTAAGTTTATTCTTATCCTCCATAAATACTCCTCCTATCCTTTTTTATTATTATGAACAAGGAGGATTTGTTTTATACAAATATAAACTGGATACCTACCATGTATATGGCTGTTCCACCTATTATACTTATTAAATTGTTCCGTTTCCATATATGAAGTACTGCAACTGCAATGATTCCTATTGCCTCTGGTAAGCCAAATGGAAATTGAGATATACGAACATTTCTTAAGCAATATATGATTAACATTGACATAACTGCAGGGGGTAAATAGTTTCCTATATAAGCGATATATTTAGGCGTAGCTTTACCTTTTCCAAATAAAATAAAAGGAGCTATTCTTATTGCAAAAGTAACAGCGGCCATAATTAGTACTGCAATTAGTGTATATTGGATATTAACATTCATTAGTTACTGCACTCCCTTCATTATCTTTGTCATCCTTTTCCTCTATCTGATTTTTAAATAATATCAAAGAAAAGACTATAAGTATCATAGATGGTAGCACCAAATTATCAGCCCCAAAGATTAAAAGTGATGAAACAGTAGCCACAATACCAATTAATGCAGGAATATGAGTTTTAAAAGTTTTCCATTGCTCAATAAAAATAACCACAAATAGAGCTGTCATTGCAAAATCAATTCCCTGAGTATTAAATGTTATTAGAGAGCCTGCAATTGATCCTATAAATGTACCCACGACCCAATATATTTGATTTAAAAGTGCGATAGCGAAAAGAAATTGATCATTATCCACACCTTCGGGCGCTTTTGAAGAGCACAGTAATGAATAAGTCTCATCACTCAGGGAATAAATCATATAGGTTTTTTTCTTGCCCATGGATTTAAACTTGTCTATAAATGATAATCCATAAAAAAGATGTCTAATATTTACAAATAAAGTCATTAACGCTATATCAAAGAATCCGGCACCGCTTACTAATAAATTAATAGCTACAAACTGCATAGATCCTGCATATACAGCTATACTCATCAAAACTGCCCACACAAAATTATATCCAGATTTTTCAAATAATAGTCCATAAGCAATTCCTACCGAAAGATAACCTAGCATAACTGGTATTGTAGATGGGAATGCTGCTTTCATAGTCCTTCTCATGTATATCCTCCTCAGTTATATTTTTCTGTCAATTGAAAAATACAGAATAATACAATTATATTATACATTGAATATAATTGCTATATCATAAACAGTATTTTATAATAAAGTGTATTGATGTTGTTTTCAAAGTTACATAAATATAAGATATTGTATCTTTCAGCACTTAAAAAGCTGTTGCAGGCTTATCTGCAACAGCTCTTTTTCATTACTTTTGATGTTTTTATGCTTAATTTCATAGATCTAAATAAATGTAATGCTTTAACAGATTATGTTTAGATTCTAAGCTTTAAATTTATTTATACTCTCCTTCATAGTAGCTGCTAAGTCCCATAGTGCATCACT
>JAEWHG010000128.1 GCA_023387935.1 Bacillota bacterium | reverse complement strand
AAGTCCTGAATTTCGAGACTTTTTTCTAAAACATACGCCTATTAAAAGAATGGGTAATCCAGAAGAAGTTGCAGCTACAGTTGTTTACTTTGCAAGTGATGATTCAGCTTATACTACTGGGCAAATTGTAGATGTTTCCGGAGGATTTGGATTACCTACTCCGATCTATGGTGATATGATAGAGATGAAAAATAAAAGATGATTTTTATAAAATAACAGTAAAATAAATGCTCTTTTATTGCATAAATTTTAAATAATGAGATGCAATAAAAGAGCATTTATTTTAAAAAATATTTTCAATTAGATATATAAATTGAAAATTTTTACAGGAAATTATGATATAATTGCGGTATAATAAATGCTTAGAATAAAACTTTAAAAAGATAAGTAGGAGGGATCAGTTTGAAAGTATTAATTGAAAAGGATTACAAAACCATTAGTGAAATTGCAGCAAGGATGATAAGGGATGAAATAGAGCAAAAACCCGATTTGACATTAGGATTAGCTACAGGAAGCACTCCTACAGGGCTTTATGAAGAGTTAATAAGATTACATAAAGAAGAGGGACTAGATTTTTCTAATATAACTACATTTAATCTGGATGAATATGTTGGACTACCGAGCAATCATCCCAATAGCTACACCTATCATATGAGAAACGTATTATTTAATCATATTAATATTAAACTAGAGAATACATTTATACCAGATGGCAAATCTGAAAATTTAGACAAGGCCTGCATATCATATGATGAGATGATCAGAGATAAAGGCGGTATAGATTTACAGATATTAGGTATTGGAGAAAATGGTCATATTGCATTTAATGAACCATCAGATCAATTAAATATATCTACAAGTATTGTAGCGTTAGATGATTCAACGATTAAAGCAAATTCTAGATTTTTTAATTCAGTTGAAGAAATACCTAAGACTGCGATAACTATGGGTATAGGTAGCATAATGGCTGCAAGAAAGATAATTATAATGGCAAATGGAAAGCAAAAGGCTCCTATTGTAAAGAAATTACTTGAAGCGAAACATATTTCTACTCATATACCTGCTAGCATTCTTTTATTGCATCCAAATGTTACATTTATTTTGACAGAAGATGCTTATGAAATTTAGGTGATTATATGAAAACTTTAATAAAAAATGTGAATCTAATAAGCCCTTATGAAATATTGTTTGGCTATGGTGTGGTTGTAGATGAAGATAAAATAGTTGAAATAAAAATAGAAGATCATATAAAAATAGAAGATGTAGATTCAGTTATTGATGGAAAGGGGAATTTTCTAGCGCCTGGTTTTGTTGATATTCATAACCATGGTAATACGGGATTTGATATTATGAATAACACTGAGGATGCCGTAGATCGTATTGGTAGATTTCATTTGCAAAATGGTGTTACATCTTATTTGGGAACTGTAATAACATCTTCTTATGAAAACATGTCCAATGCTATAAAAAATCTAGCAGATTATAAAAATAAAGAGGAATTATCTCAACTAATAGGAATACATCTAGAAGGACCATTTTTCTCCTTAGATAAAAAAGGAGCACAGCCAGGGGAATATATTAAACATCCAAATATGGATGAAATAAAAGAGATTCTCAATATATCAAAAGGTCGTCTAAGGATGGTTTCTATAGCTCCTGAAAAAACTGGAGCATTAGATGTGATATCTTATTTAAGGTCCAAAGATATCACTGTGGCATTAGCCCATAGTAGTGCAAGCTTTGAAGAATCAGAGACAGGTATAAACTATGGTGCTACTGTAGCTACCCATCTATATAATGGCATGAGAGAGTTTAATCATAGGGAGCCTGGTATAATAGGAGCAGCATTGCTAGATGAAAGAGTATACTGTGAAATTATATATGATAGAATTCATTTACATGATGCAGCAGTAAAAATTGCACTGAAGATGAAAGGGACGGATAAGATTGTATTAGTATCAGATGCTATGATGGCAGCAGGGCTTTCAGATGGTGATTATGAACTGGGAGGACAAAAAGTAATAGTGAAAGACCGTAGAGCTACCTTGGAAACTGGAAATTTAGCAGGTTCTACTTTGAATCTAAGAGATGCAGTATATAATATGATATCTTATTTAGATATTTCTATAAAAGATGCAATAAGAATGGCAAGTTTGTCTCCCGCTAAGGCTATAGGAATTGACAGATACAAAGGAAGTATCGAAATCGGAAAAGATGCAGATATGATATTAATAGATAAAGATATTAATATACTGGGTACTATGGTTATGGGAAAATGGAAAACACATAGGAACTAATATTGTGAGCTAAAGGCGAGGTGATAGATTGAAGGTTATTGAGAAGGTATATGAGGCACTTTTAGACTTAGAAAGAAAAAACAAAACAGGTGCATCTGCTATGGATATATCAAAGCAGTTGAACTTAAATAGATCTACAGTCAGTAGATATCTGAATGCTTTATATAATGATAAAAAAATAAAAAAGTTAGATGGAAGGCCTGTCTTATATGAATCAATATCAAGCAATACTATGATCTCATACGAAAACAAATTAAATAATGAATTAAATAGTTTAGACAAGTTGGCTGGAGCTAAGCAAGGGTTGAGTATTCCTATAGAGAAAGCTAAAGCTGCTATTATATACCCACCAAAAGGTCTTCATACTTTGTTATTAGGAGAAACTGGAGTTGGGAAATCTTTATTTGCTGAGCAGATGTATGAATATGCTAAAGAAGTAAACGCAATAGAAAAGGATGCACCTTTTATAAGGTTTAATTGTGCAGATTATTTTAACAATCCTAATCTTTTAACGGCACAAATTTTTGGCGTAAAAAAGGGTACCTTTACAGGAGCGGAAGCTGATAGAGATGGATTATTAAAAAAAGCGGATGGAGGAGTACTTTTTTTAGATGAAATTCATAGATTAACTCCAGAAGGTCAAGAAATGCTATTTACATATATAGATAAAGGTTTTTTCAGACCTCTTGGAGAGAGTGAAAGGTTAATATATGTAAATGTTAGAATAATAGCTGCAACTACAGAAAATCCAGAATCATATTTATTACAAACTTTTTCTAGAAGAATACCTATGGTAATTGGACTACCAAATCTAAAAGAAAGGTCTATGGTAGAAAGATATTCTTTAATAGAATCCTTTATTAGAGAAGAATCATGTAGACTTGGACAAAGTATTTATATCAATAAAAACTCAATTATTTCTTACTTATTATATGATTGTCCGAATAATATTGGTCAATTAAAAAGCGATATACAACTTTCCTGTGCTAAAGCTTTTTTAAATTATAAAGCGAATTCAAATAAGTATCTTGTAATTAACCAGGGAGATTTGCCAAATCATGTAAGAAAAGGTTTGCTTTATTTGAATGAATATAGGAATGAGGTAAATGACTTATTAAGTGGAACTAGTGATATATTGAAGTACAGCGGAATAGAGGAACAACCCCTAAAATTAACTCACGAAGAGGAAACGATAGGAGAAGATTTTTATAGTATAATTGAAGAGAAAATCGATTCATTTAAGATATCTGGCATAGATGAAAGAGGTATAAATGAGATTCTAAGCATAGATATAGAGTCTTATTTTCAAAAGTATATTGGAGAAATAAGTAGACGTTATAGGAAAGATGAAATTCAAAATAGAATTAATAAAGAAATAGTAAATGTAGTTGAAGAGATTTTATTATTAGCTAAAAAAGTTTTAAATAGAGAATATGATGAGAGACTATATTTTGGATTGTCCCTTCACCTTGAAAGAAGTATTGAAAGAATTAGAAATGGGGAGAAGATATATAATCCTAGGTTAAATTTTATTCGAATAAACTATGAAGATGAATTTATATTTGCTATGAAGATAGCAAAGTTAATAGATAATAAGTTTAATATTGAAACACCAGTAGATGAAATAGGATATCTGGCTATGTTTTTTGCATCAGAGTATTTTAAAGATGAAAAAGAAATAGAATCGAATGTAAAAATTGTTGTTGTAATGCATGGACGAAGTACTGCAAGTTCAATGGTCGAGGTAGTAAATAATTTAATAGGCTCTAATTTTGTTGTGGGACTTGATATGCCCTTATCTATGGATCCCCAAAGGATGTATGAAATAACGAAAGATAAGATTTTAGATATTCACAGGGATAAAGGTGTTATTTTAATGGTAGATATGGGTTCTCTGACAAACTTTGGTCATATGATTACTGAAGAAACTGGGATTGAAGTTAAAACAATTGATATGGCAAGTACTTTAACGGTTTTAGATATTGCAAGAAAAGCTGTAATGGGATATGCATTAGAGGATATTTTAAAATCCACTGAACATAAGAGAATCATAGATCATCCACAAAGTAGAAGTATAAAAAAAGAAAATGCTATTATTGCTGCCTGTTTTACAGGTGATGGAGTAGCAAAGAAGATATCAGACATTGTAAGTAATACCATATCAGATAAGAACATTAAAATAATTACTATGAATATTATTGATGATATAGTGTTAGAGGACAGAATAGTAGAACTAGAGAAAAACTATAATATATTAGTTATTATTAGTGCTGTTAATATAGATATAAAATCAATACCATTTATTCCGGCCATTGATATTTTCTACAGCGAGACTGTAGAAAAATTAGATAAAATAATTGAAGAAGCTGAAATGTATGATAAGATATGGGATTCCCTTAAAGAGCATTTAGTCCATTTGAAAAGTGACTTAATAATTAAAGATATTAAAAATCTAATAAATAGATTAGAAAAAAGCTTACATATTAAAGTAACAAACGATGTGAAAATGGGCATGGCACTTCATATTTGTTTTATGATCGATCGTATTTTAGCTGGAGAAGAAACTAGAGTATTTGACGATTTAAGTACCTTTAGGAAATTACATTTACAAGATATTCTAATAGTAAAGGAAGAACTAAAGATTATTAAAGATGCTTACAAAGTCAATATTGAAGATAATGAAATAGCCTATATTGTTAAATTGTTTATTGAGAATAAAAATAGTGTGTAATAGTGTGTAACTTGTTACACACTATTTTTTTTATAAATGTAGTATTAATCAATGCGGATAGATAAGTGTGCTGGCACGCATATTGCATTATATATGAATACACTGAATATTATATATATTATAAGGAAAAGGAGGGATTAATTTGTACAATATTTTATTAGTATGTTCAGCAGGAATGTCTACCAGTTTGTTGGTGACAAAAATGGAAAAAGCAGCAAAAGAACAGGGGATAGAAGCAAAGATAAAAGCTATTGCAGAAGCAGATTTAAAAAATAATTTAGAAAACGTAGATGTATTACTGTTAGGACCACAAGTAAGGTATATGATTTCTAAGGTGAAGGCTTTAATGGAGCCTAAGGGGATTCCTGTAGATATAATAAACAGTGTGGATTATGGGACTATGAATGGAGCAAAGGTATTAAGTCACGCTATTTCAATGATCGAAGGGAAGTAATTATATTATTATTTCGAAGGGGGATATATATGAATAGCTTTATGAGATGGATGGAAGAAAAGTTTGTTCCAGTTGCAGGTAGAATTGGTTCTCAAAGGCATCTTGCTGCCATTAGAGATGGTTTTATAGGTATTATGCCTATTGTTTTAGCAGGTTCTTTTGCAGTATTATTGAACAATACTTTAGGGAATTGGATTCCAGCATTAGGCCAAATATTAGGACCTATTAACGGTAACGTTTGGTGGGGAACTTTAGTAATACTAGGTTTACTTGTAACCTTTTCTGTAGGCTATAATCTTGCAAAATCTTATGGAGAAGATGGATTATCAGCAGGTTTAGTTTCTGTAGCATCATTTATTATTACATTACCTCAGGCTCATGGAGATGCAGGCTGGGGATATATACATTGGAGTTACTTAGATGCTAGAGGTATATTTACAGGTCTTATAGTAGCTGTAATTGCTACAGAAATATTTGTTAAACTAACTAAAAAAGGCTTAATCATTAAGATGCCTGATACTGTACCACCGGCTGTAGGTAAGGCCTTTGCTTCTGTACTTCCAGGATTTATTGCAACATTCGCGTTCGGTGCATTAACATTTATTATTAGTACAGCGGGATTAGGCAGTTTATATGATTTAGTGTTTAATTTAATACAAAAACCACTTATGGGTATTACACAGGGTATGGCTGCAGTTATATTAATTCCAATTTTAATGAACATATTATGGTTCTTTGGAATACATGGTGCCAATATATTCGAGCCAATAATGCAGTCTGTATATCTACCAGCACTTACTGAGAACTATAATGCAATTATGGCAGGTGGAGAAGCACCACACTTAATTACTAAGGCTTTCTTTGACTCATTTGTTCATATTGGTGGATCTGGTGCAACATTATCTTTAATGATTGCAATTTTTATGGTTGTAAAGAAGAGAAAGGAATATAAAGAGGTGGCTAAACTTTCATTTCCACTTGGAATATTCCAGATTAATGAGTC
>JAEWHG010000067.1 GCA_023387935.1 Bacillota bacterium | reverse complement strand
AAAAAAGCAGTTAATGCTACTTTCGTTGAATCTTGTTCTAATAAATCTTCTACTAAAACCTCTACAAATACTTCCATAGAACTATTACCAACAAAAGCTAATTTGGCATTACATGTTACCAAATTGCCAACATGTATAGGCCGATGAAATTCCAGTTCGTCTATTCTTGCAGTTACAATGGGACTTCTGGCATGTCGAGCTGCTACTATTCCAGCAACATTATCCATTACCTTAATGATCTCTCCACCATGAACATTTCCGAATATATTAGCTTGATCTGGCAGCATCAAACTTCCTATACTTGCTTTTGATTCTTCAATTTTTTTAGCTTCTATAAGGATCACCTCATTAAATTGTTTTCCCGTAATCATCTACATATAAATTTTCTATACTCCTATTGTCAATTCTTCTTTGCTATAGTTTTTAGTCATATGCTAATCCCAAATATCCAAAAGTTTCCTGGGAAATGTTTATATCTGATTTTAAAACCTGAATCATACCAAAAACCCTAACATAGCGATCAAGTTCCTCAGTTCTATAGGCAGGCAGCCGTAAAATATACTCCTTTGCAGGTAATAGATTCGTTATCTCCATAAGTGCTTCATCAACCAGATTCTCTGGTATTAAAAGCTCCTTAATTATTACCTTTTCATTATTAATTCTCTCTGCTACTAAACATCCTTTGATACCATTCATATCAATAGTGTATATATCCCCACCTGATTCTTTAGATAGCTTTTTCTGATAAATAATTTCATCATTGCTGTATTCTACATACAATTTATCTCTTAATCGTTTATTGCGTATATCGTTATATTCCTCTGGTTTAGCTGATTTAATTATTATTTTATTAGTTTCATTGCCAGTAAGCCCTTGTATATCTCCATATGTAAATTTAGACTCTTTAATATAAAACCCCACATTATAGCCTCTATTACTATAAAATTTAATTAAATCTTCCTCAGCAGGCACTAAGGATATGATATCTACTTTATTCTTTAGAAGATACTCCTTCGCATAATCCATGATTTTAGTAGAAAAACCCTTGCCTTGATATTTTGGATCTGTTGCAATACCATATAACATAACCGAATTGTATTTTTCACTATTAGGCGTTGTTATTTTAATAGGTATCATGGTGGCCATAGCTGCAATTTCTCTATCACATAACAAAACAAGGGTTTGATTTTCCTTATACTTGTTATTAAAGAAAAACTCAATATAAGCATCATCATCTCCAAAGCAAATTTTCCAAATACGCTTTAAATATGGAACATCAGCATTTTTTGATAATCTTATCTCTACCATATATACCCTCCATTCCTCATTTGGTTATTTTGTAACAAAAGTAGCCGTGTACTTTTCTTCCATTCTGTGAGGATAGTATGACTCCTTTGCCTTTCTAAGGTTTTCATTGCCTACATCCTCTTCACGATTTACATAAATTATATTAGGGTATTTTTCTTTAATACATGCTACAAATTCACGATTTATCATAGGATAAGCACCTTGTATATCTCTAAAGGCTTTCTCTAGATGTACCACATATGTATCTGAATTTAAGATTTCCCCTATGGTATATGCTACAACCTTATTATCTACCCTGAGCAAACCGCCTTCTATTCCAAGGTCAGTAAAATATTTAAAATATTTACGAGTAGCACAATTTTCAGCCTTTAGTTCATCATCACTAGAACATCCTACTTCTTTGCACCACTCCACATTCATTTCCCAGCACTCTCCCAGATTTTTAAGGGTAATAGGCTCAAAGCTCCATTGATTTTTTTTCTTAAAAGAATTAATATGGTTGCGCTTTGAATGAAGTTTTCTGCCGGATAGGGATACTAATTTATCTAATAAATAAACATAATCGAATGAATCCCGATCTTCTACATATGAAAATTTACCTGGAAACAATTCATCCAGTACTTTAATATTATCTAAGGATAAACCTAACAATGTAAAATCATGATCACACTCAACTGCATCCATCATCATTTCTTCGATAACCGGCTTGATATCGCCACTACCTGCCGGATAAAAATAATTCTGTTTCTCCTTTTCAGTTCCACCCTTTACAACTAAATAATCATTTATCTTCGCAACGCGGGTATCATATATGTCGGACCATGCAAACAAATTACCAAAATTGTGGTGACAGCCATCTAAGTTAGCGGCTTTTAGTAATGGATCAATCCATTTTTTATCCTGTATTTTTATCTTTTCAAAATTAATCATACTATAATACTCTCCATTCTACTATTATGCACTATATATTTAGCTAGTTAAAATTACTGCTAAGATAGTATTTTTATTAAACCCACATAAAATTATACCACATTTAAACCTACTTCGTTACCCTAGTATACAATTAAAATCAATGATTTTACACCTCAAAGGTGGAAGAATCAATCCATTTCCAATCCTTTCTTAATTTCTTTATTGAGAACACAAGATCATATAATGCCAAATCTTTCTTTTTTGCTTCTATCATTATATCTATATTTTTATTAAAAAGCTTACAGTTTTCTATAAATTCAACAAAGTGCTGTCCATCAATAAAATCTGCATGTTTTCTATCATTAGGACCATCTTTAGGGCTTGAAAAATGTAGTTTAGGCGGTAGTACTTCTTCTTTCCACGTATTGAAAATATAGGGCAATAATTCCATTATACTATCACCATCATTATTGCATATGTTGTGGTGGACATCCAATACCATAGGAATTCCTAAGTTTTCACACAACTGTAAAACTTCTTTTGCAGTAAATGTTTTATCATCATTTTCCAAAATTAATTTAGATCTTATTTCTTCAGGATAGCTCTTGAAATTATTCTCAAACCTTTTAAGAGCTGCCTTCTTACCTCCTGCAGCACTTCCCACATGAAGCACCATTTTACCAAGAGGGTACTCAATATCTTTAAATAGATTAGCATGGAACCATAGGTTCCTTTTAGTATTTTCTACTATCTTATCATCTACGCTATTTATAACATTAAATTGATCTGGATGAGTGTCTACTCTCATATTACTATTTTTTATTATACCCCCAATCAGTTTGAAATCATCATTGAATATACTTCTATAGTCCCAATTTACATCTGGATGAGTGGCCAGAGGAATAAGGGCAGAGGTTATTCTATAGAAATGTATATTATTTTTAATATTGTATTCTAGTATCTTTTTTAAATCAATGAGATTAGAATGTGAAACTTGTTTAAGTTTATTTATTTTCTCTTCATCCGTGGTTAATTTTTGATAATAAGTATATGTTACATTACTAGAAGATGTAACATTTGGAAGTCTTAGAGCAATTGCAACATAGCCCAATCGAACTCTCATATATGCACCACCTTTAATTTTTAGGTATCTTTTATTATTTGTATTGAAGATATAAAAATGCTTATTTCTTATTTATTTTTTATTTCAAAATAAATAAGAAGCAATACTTTAAATTCCAAGTATTGCTTCCTACCCTATTTTTTACATGGTATATATTATAATAATTTCCCAAGCCTAACTTTATTTTTCTAGTATATTATCCTTGATAAAAAGCTTTGTATGCTTTATATGTCATATAAAGATCTACCTTGCTTATTAATTCAACCGGTGCATGCATGCTTAGCATTGGCGTGCCACAATCT
>JAEWHG010000063.1 GCA_023387935.1 Bacillota bacterium | reverse complement strand
CTATTAAATTCTGTACACACTTTTTATAATGCACTAAGTTCAAGTTAATATTTTGAAATTCTTGCTTGTTGGTTTGTAGGGATAAAATACACGAAGAAGCTTCTTGCCCGGTTTTAAACTGATTTTGCTGATATTTGAGCAGAACTCTCACTTTTTTCACTTAAAAATGTTGAGCCTAAAATTAGTATTCCACCAATTATTTGTAAATAGGTTATAGACTCGCCCATGAAAACTGCCGAAATAAACACTGCAGTTATTGGATCAATGTAGCTTAGGATTGCAATTGTTTGCCCCTTAATTTCTTTCATTGATGTAAAGTATATAAGGTAGGCTAAGCCTGTATGTATAACACCAACAATTAATATAAAAGCTAGAGATTTCATATTTAATGAAGATAATTGAATACTTGAACTTAAGATTACTCTTGGAAGTAATACAAGTGATGCTATAAAAAGCTGAACTAGGGTTGTTTCAAAACCAGATAAATCTTTTATGAATTTACTCAAAAACATTATACTTGCATATAGAACTGCTGCTGCCAGACCATAGATAATGCCTGTTATATGGTTATAAGGTATAATTGAAACTGTATCATTAGTATTTAATATTAGAAAAAGTCCAATTATAGCAGTAACAATACAAGTTATTTTTGTAATTGCAAGCCTCTCTTTTAAAACAAGTGGCGATAGCATCATAACAAACATAGGGGCGAAATAATAGCTTAATGTTGCATTAGCTATTGTTGTATATTTATAGGATTGAAAAAGTAGTATCCAGTTTAAATCAATGGCAGTACCCGAAAGTAAAAGTATCCAAAAATTTTTTCTTTATTAGGTGAAATGCAATTTTTTGCTTCATAAAAAAACCAGCGCACATTAAAAAAACACATCCAATTACAGAGCGCAAAAATGCAATGTCTATAGATGATAAATTGACATTTTTAACAAACATTTCGATAGTTCCGAAAATAAGCATAGTACTTATAAATTTTAATTTATCTTTCACTTCTTCAGTCCTCCAAGTTTATCATATGTAGCAGATTTAGCTTATTATGTATTCTAACATGTTTTTTTAGGAATCTCATTTAGAATATTCGAATTTATCAAATTTAGTAAGAATCCCATCTTCTTTACAAGTGGTATTAGGATTCAAACTCTATATTAAAGTAAAATACATAAAATATATCAATAATAATTTAATGAATTTTAATAAGTATTTATTGATAAACGATAAAAACCATGCTAGAATCAAATTAACAATAAATAAGTGAGGTGCTTTTTATGAAACAAGGTTCAACACTATTTTTAAAGGTAGCTGTTATTTTTATTGGAATTCCAATTCTTGCTCTGTGTATATTCGGTTTACCTTTAATAGCTAAAGATGCAGCAGAAAGTAGCTTAAAAATGGCTTATGTTCTATATGGCATTTTAACAGTTATGTATGTGTCAGCAATACCCTTTTTCGGTGCATTATATCAGGCATTCCGACTATTAACTTATATTGACGAGAACAAAGCCTTCTCAGAACTATCTGTAAAGGCATTAAAGAATATAAAAAACTGTGCAACTACAATCAGTCTCTTGTATGTGGCTGCTATGCCACTTTTCTATGTGGTAGGAGAGGTAGATGATGCACCAGGTGCTATATTGATAGGTATGATATTCGTTTTTGCTCCAATGGTTATTGCAGTCTTTGCTGCTGTTCTTCAAAGACTTTTAAAAGAAGCCATAGATATAAAATCAGATAATGATTTAACGATATGAGGTGAGTAACATGGCGATTATAATTAATATTGATGTGATGTTGGCTAAAAGGAAAATGAGTGTAACAGAACTTTCAGAGAAGGTTGGAATAACAATGGCTAACATTTCTATATTAAAGAATGGAAAAGCAAAAGCTATTAGGTTTTCAACCTTAGAGGCAATATGTAAGACTTTAGAGTGTCAACCAGGTGATATTTTAGAATACAGCGAAGATATTATAGAGGAAGATTATTAGAAAATGTGGGGTTAAAAATAAGTAGATAACATTATGTAATAGTATAAAACTAAAGAAAGTTTATATTATTTCTGCCTAGGGGGATACAGGTATGATTATTAAATTGATACAACCAAAAATGATTATGAGACCAATGGATACTAGGCTTAAAACTAAAATGGCTCCATCACTTGGATTACTGACAATAGCAAATATGTTTCATAAAGAACATACAGTTATAATAGAAAATGAAAATATAGAAGATATTAATTTTGATGAAGCAGTAGATATTGTAGGCATTACTGTTACAGTTGATGTTTTTACTCGTGCAATAGAAATTGCAAAGGCTTACCAAAGCAAGGGCATTCCAGTTGTAGCAGGTGGTATACATATTACTGCGCTTCCGGAAGATGCAAAAAAGTATTTTGATGTTATATCTGTTGGATTAGCAGAAAAAACATGGCCTGATATTATTCGAGATTTTCAAGATGGAAGTCTAAAAAATATATACTGGTGTAATCACGAAATAAAGGGAAGTGATATTATCTCGCCAGGGTATCACTTGATTGATAAGAAAAAGTATTTGTATTGTAATATTATTAGTACAAGTAGAGGATGTCCATTTCGGTGTGATTTTTGTTATAATAGCTGTGAAGCTTATAAAACATTATATATTAACAGACCCATTGAAGATGTGATTGCAGATATAAAAACAATTGGTAAGCGGCATGTAATGTTTATAGATGACAATTTTATTGGTAATCCTAAATGGACATTAGAATTTGTTAGGACCATAAGACCAATGAAATTAAAATGGAATGCAGCAGTTTCAGCAAACATAGTAGATATGCCTGACTTGCTAGACGAAATGGCTGAATCCGGATGTCAAAGTTTATTTATTGGGTTTGAAAGCTTAAATGAAAATGCTATAAAAAAGGTTCATAAAAATCAGAACAATATCCGAAAATATGAGACTTTAGTCGAAGAGATTCACAAGCGTGGAATAATGATTAACGCTAGTTTTGTTTTTGGCCTTGATGATGATGATTCTACAACATTTCAGACAACCTTAGACTGGATAGTAAAAAATAAGATAGAAACAGTTACATCTCACATACTTACACCTTATCCTGGAACCAAAGTTTACGATGAGTTCGTCAAAAGTGGAAGAATTACAGACTATGATTTTTCAAAGTACAATACTGCAAATGTTGTATTTAAACCCAAAAACATGACTCCTGAAGAACTTTATAATGGATACATATGGATTTATAAAGAAATTTACTCGACTAAAAATATTTTAAAAAGAATGCCAAAGTCACATAAACAGAAAGTAGCATATCTTTTATTTAACTTTCTATATCGTAAATTTGGAAAAGTAACTGAAAAATTATGTGAACTAGTTACTTACCAGCGTATTGGTAAAATTGCAGAAAAGTTATCCTACCGCTAGGAACATATTAAGAACTATTTCGGTAGCTTCCTTTTCCATCCTTGGATCCTTTAATAGAAGTTTCTTGCCGAGATTATTTTTTAGTACGAGAGGTAAAATTAGGAATAAGAATTTATAAAAGTTCCTTATGGTAGGTAAGACCAAAGGAACTTTTATAAATTGTGCAAATTAAATCAAATCATCCAAGCCATTAACGGTAGTTTGCTCATTCTCATCAATAGGAATAACTATGCATTTCTGCCCATCAATTATTTGAGATTTTATTTGAGGTATTTTTTCAGGTTTTATTTGAATTACAATATCATATCGAGAGGTAGCTTTATTATCCTCTGAAATAGCTTCTGAAGCTTCTTCTAAAACGACATCATCATCATTAGCTTCTGAAAGCAGGGAAGTATCATTAGCTGCAGCAACCTCTTGCTTAACCTCTTCAAGCCTAGTTTTAAGTGTTTCTACTTGTTTCAGAAGATTTTCTTCCTTTTTTCTTTGTTCATTTGCTTTAAGGATCTTTGAATCAATTAAATTTTCTGCTAAAGGAAGATCATCACCAAAGTTTTCTACATAGGACTGTTCAATCTTAGTAGTAATTTCTTCAGGAACTCCACTTTCTATTAGAAGGTTTTGTATGTTGGTCTTTGTTAAAGTTATAGGTTCAGAATCTGTATCATCATATATAGAATTATATTCATCTACCATAATATTTAGGTTTTCTTGTATTTCCATAAAAACTTTATCAGCTTTTTCTTCATCATCACTAAATGAATCTTTAATAATTGATTGGAAAGTTTCTTTTTGTACCGTAGCAGTTTGTTTTGAATAACAACCTAAGACATTTTCCATTAGTTCTGGATGTGGATCCTTCGCATTTTTTGTATAATACATAATAGAATTAACATCGGAGCCTCGATCAATAAAAGCAGGGAAAACAAATCCATTAGCAGGGGCACCGACTATCCAATCTCTAATACGTGCTTTTATTTTGTTTTCCTCATGAAAATACCCAAGACCAGGATCAGAAAGGGCAACAGGACATATTGCACATAGCACATACTCATATACTTCTTCAGATTCATCTATCTTCATATTATCAGTGGTTTTAGTAATGACATCATAAACATCATGAAAAATAAGGATTAAAAAATTACCAGTATAATAATAGTTATCGATAATCAACTTATAAAAACTATCGAGTAGATTATCGTCCTTTAAGGCGCCTTTTTTCATCTGCATAAGAGAAAGTTGTCTTTCATTTGTAAAATTCTCGTCAGTTGGAAAGTTAAGTTCTAAAATATTATTACCAATAGTTCCAGACAGTACTTTTTTAGCAATTTCTAAATACTTAAAGTATTCATCGTCATCTAAATTTAGAAAGGTTTCTCTAAATTTTAAAATAGGATGCTTTTGCGCATTAACATAACAACCACACACTTTACTAAAAGTACACTGTTCTTTTTTGAAACGTCTTTTTAACTCAAGTATATCTTTTTTTCTCATAAATAAACTCCTCTATCTACTCTTTTCCGTTTGTAGGTATTGATAATCATATTATTTAGTATAATATTTTTTTTGTATTAATGAAAGGTTTTATTGTGAATATAACAAGGTTTCTGAGATCCATCTTGTATTTTATAAGTTCTACCATAAAAAACTAAAATAAATATAAGAGTTATGTTAAAAATAAGTGTAGTTTAAAATTTTTCGGGAATATAATATTATAATAGAAGGTTTAATAGCATTAGTTATAAATTCTAACATATGAGGGGTGATATTATGAAAAAGTTGATAGCTAGTTCATTAGAATCTGTAAAACAATACACTGTATGGGATTTCGGTTTACTTAAAGTTTGTCTTTTTTCTTTTGGTATAATTTTTGGAGTCTATTTTTACCAGTTCTTCTCATCTTATCTACCGATTGTTTGGACTATATTTATAGTATCATACGCTTTCATTATGTATAAAACATTCATAAAATACTATAGAAAATAAAATGTTGGGGCATTATACCTCAACATTTTATTTATGAATGGCTATAACCTCATATTTATAAAAGATGGAACATCTATTTCGATTAAAATTGGACAAGATTATATAGCGACAAACAATATGAAAATTGAAAATGATACTGTTGCAGCCATAAATGCGAACAAAACTATTTGCCAATTAGAGTTGTGCTAGAGTCATTGGGCTAAAGTCACGATAGAGTATAGGAATATAGCTAAGATAAAAAATATTTTTAATAACTGCTGGATTGTATTTTGATCCAGTAGTTTTCTTATTTAATGGGAACGTTTTATTTTCTTATTACATAAAAATAGAGGTTGCAGAGAATAAAATCCTATTTACGCCTTAAGGAATGTGCTTTTTATTATAGTGAAAACAATTTAACATATAAAATATTTAAAAATATTAATATATCCAAAAACACTTGTTAAAAAAATATCAATAATATATAATGTGAATAAGGAGAATACATAATTTTTTATATACTTCAATAACCTCAAAGTATTGGGAAATAAATTAAAAGTAAGGGGGAGAGCACTATGCTAATGGAAGAAATGGTATTTTGGACAGAAGAGGAAGAAGAAAATAATACGAAGAATTATTG
>JAEWHG010000219.1 GCA_023387935.1 Bacillota bacterium | reverse complement strand
CAACACAAAATATAGAAACAAAAGGAATGATAAATATGGTGTTTAGCAGTATATTTTTTTTGTTTTATTTTCTACCAACTATACTCTTGATTTATTATATAGTGCCTAGGAAATTTAAAAATACTGTATTGTTTATAGCAAGTCTTATTTTTTATGGGTGGGGAGAGCCTATTTATATAACAATTATGATTTTTTCCACTGTTGTGGACTATACACACGGTATTCTCATTGAAAGGTATAGAGATCATAGGCTAAAAGCAAAACTGATATTGTTATCATCAATCATTATTAATTTAAGTCTATTATGCTTTTTCAAATATGCAGACTTTTTTATTCAAAATATTAATATTGTTTTGAATACCAATTTTGACTATTTTAATCTACCTTTGCCAATCGGTATTTCCTTTTATACTTTTCAGACCATGTCCTATACAATAGACATCTATTTAAATAAGTCGCCAGTACAAAAAAATATAATTTCATTTGGCGCTTATGTAGCGTTGTTTCCACAATTAATAGCTGGGCCAATTGTTCAATACAATACAATTGCTGATCAGCTAGACAATAGAAAGGAAAACACTACACAATTTACTAAAGGTATAGAGAGATTTGTTATTGGGCTAGGAAAGAAAGTACTATTAGCGAATAATATTGGGATGTTATGGGATGAAATTCAAGGGCTACAAATGAGCGATATGACAGTGTTTACTGCGTGGTTAGGTATTATAGCATTTAGCTTTCAAATATATTTTGATTTTAGTGGTTATTCAGATATGGCAATAGGACTGGGTAAAATGTTTGGATTCGATTTTCTTGAAAACTTTAATTATCCATATATTTCTCAAAGCATTACAGAGTTTTGGCGAAGATGGCATATATCATTAGGTGCATGGTTTAGAGACTATGTTTATATTCCATTAGGTGGAAATAGAGTGGGTGTATTAAAACTTTTTAGAAATATAGGTATCGTTTGGTTTTTAACTGGATTTTGGCATGGCGCCAGCTGGAATTTTATATTATGGGGAATATATTTTGGTGTTATTATAGGACTTGAAAAAGGATTTATATTAAATATGTTAGATCAGGTACACCCTATTATTCGACATATTTATGCTTTAGTATTAATTTTATTTGGATGGGTGCTTTTTAGTTTTGAAGATATCGGTAGTGGACTACAATACTTTAAAATTATGTTAGGTTTTAAAGATTTGGCTTTATATGATCAGCGGTTTTTATATTATTTTACAAGTTATGGGTTTGTTTTAATTTTACTTGTTCTTTGTTCTACACCTATTTTAAAAACAGTTTTAGGTATGTTGAAGAAAAAATATGAAAAATTAGAGACTATTTTATTCAGTTTAAGCTTACTATTGATTATGATTTTTTCTATAGCTTATTTAGTAGATAGTACCTACAACCCTTTTCTATATTTTAGATTTTAATAGAAGGGAGTAATGTTGAAATGAACATTAATAAAAATAAAATAACTATTGTAGTGTTTTGTAGCATTATATATATAGGGCTAATTTTAAATTTAATTTTACCAAGTCGTAAGTTTTCACATTTAGAAAATAGAATTTTGCAGCAAATGCCTAGTATAAGCTGGAATGCTCTGGTTTCGGGAAAATTGCATGATGAAATGGAAAAATATGTGGCGGATCAGTTTTTTGGTAGAGATTTTTGGATTAGCTTAAAATCAAATATTGAAATAGGAATAGGTAAAAAAGAGAATAATGGAATATATTTTGGGAAAGATGGATTTTTATTAGAAAAATTTGAAAAGCCATCTGAAGAGATTATCAATAATAATATTGACAGTATTATTCAATTTGCTAATAATAGCGCTCAAGATGTATTTTTGATGGTTGTTCCAAATTCTGTAGCAATCTATAATGATAAACTGCCGAAATATGCCAGCGTTTATTCTCAAAAGAATTTACTGGATAATATTAAAGATAGAACTCAAAATAGCTTAAAATTCGTTAATGTATATGACTCTTTATTTGAAAATAAAGAAGACTATGTATTTTTCCAAACGGATCACCACTGGACTGCAAGAGGGGCATATTACGGATATAAAAACTTTTTAGAGATGGAGGGGACTGAGCCTCTTTCTATAAATGATTTTAATATAGAAGTTGTGAGCAATAGTTTTTTTGGAACATATTATTCAAAGGCCAGACAGGATAGAAAAATAGGAGACAGTATAGAGATTTTCAAACCAAAGAAGGCTCCTAATGTTATAGTTGATTATAAAGATGAGGGAAGACAAACTGATTCTGTATATGAGTTCAGTCGTTTAGAAGAAAAGGATAAATATACAGTGTTTTTAGATGGTAATCATGCTTTGCTGACAATTACTACTGACATAGGTAGTGATAAAGAGCTTTTGGTTATTAAAGATTCTTTTGCTCATTCTATGATACCATTTCTAACGAACCATTATAAAACCATACATGTTATTGATCCAAGATACTATAATTTAAGTATTAATGAATATATATCTGAGAATAATATAGATACTGTACTTGTTTTATATAATTTATCTAATTTTACATCGGACACTACGATATCTAAGATAAAATTATAAAATGTAAGAAATGACTAGAAAAACTCTGGAAATTATTTCAGAGTTTTTGTTATTCTGTTATAATGAATAGAAAACTTTGTTATAATGAATAGTAAATTGTATAAATCTAAGTTATATTATAATATGGTTTTTGTAATTTACGCATGAATTTCAGCAAAGTTTGCATTTAAGGTATCTTTAGAAAACTTTGTTACAATAATATGATTATATTAAAGAGAATAAGAACAGGAGTGATATATATGTTATTAGCTGATGAATGGAAAGATTATGAGCTTATAGATACAGCAGATGGCGAAAAATTAGAAAGGTGGGGGCAGTACACTTTAAGAAGACCGGATCCACAGGTTATTTGGTCTGCTCAAAAATCTAGTAAAGAATGGAAAAATGTAGATGCTCATTACCATAGAAGTAGTAAAGGTGGCGGAGAGTGGCAGTATAATAAAAAACTGCCAGAAAGATGGACTGTGTCTTTTGGCCCTCTTTCATTTTACATAGAACCAACAGGATTTAAACATACAGGTCTTTTTCCAGAGCAGGCAGTAAACTGGAAGTGGATGATGGAAAAGATTGAATCTGCTGGAAGACCTATAAAGGTTTTAAACATGTTTGCTTATACTGGAGGAGCAACAGTTGCTTCTGCCTATGCTGGTGCTGAAGTATGCCATGTGGATGCATCTAAGGGAATGGTTACTTGGGCAAAGGAAAATATTGCACTATCAGGACTTGCTGATAAACCGGTTAGATTTATTGTAGATGATGTAATGAAGTTTGTTCAAAGGGAAAAAAGAAGAGGAAAAACCTACGATGCAATCATTATGGACCCACCTTCTTATGGTAGAGGGCCTAATAAAGAGGTTTGGAAAATAGAAGATTCATTATATAGTTTCGTAGAAGAATGTATGGATGTACTTTCACCAAATCCACTATTTTTCTTAATCAACTCATATACAGCTGGATTTTCACCATATGTACTAGGCAATATATTACAATCTACAGTAGGAAAAAAATATGATGGTAAAATCTCATGTGGAGAGGTTGGTATTCCTGTATCTGGAAAGGAAATTGTGCTTCCGTGTGGAATATATGGAAGATGGGAAGAATAGGAGGATGTTTTAATGAAAGTAGAAGTTCCTATTCTTTTTGAAGATAATCATTTGTTAGTAGTAGAAAAGCCGTCGAATATTTTATCTCAGGAAGATCATACAGGAGATTTAGATATGCTTACCTTATTAAAGGAAGACATTAAGGAGAGATATAATAAACCAGGAAATGTTTATTTAGGTCTTGTACATCGGTTAGATAGACCAGTAGGAGGCGTAATGGTTTTTAGTAAAACCTCAAAATCTGCCTCGAGACTATCGGATCAAATAAGAAAAAGAGAATTTAAAAAAAACTATATGGCAGTTGTTCATGGCAGACCTGTAAAGGAGAAGGATACTTTAATTCATTATCTACTAAAAGATAGCAAAACCAATACAGTATCCGTTGTAAAAAAAGATACTGAAGGTGCAAAGGAAGCAATATTAGATTATGAAGTTGTAGAAACTGTAGAAAGCTATAGCTTAGTAAAGATAAACTTGCATACTGGAAGACCACATCAAATTCGTGTGCAATTTTCTACTATTGGCAATCCTTTATATGGAGATCAGAGATATGGAAGAAATGTAAATAACATTGGACAGCAGATTGCACTTTGGTCTCATAAAATTGCTATTCAGCACCCTACTTCAAAAGAAAGCATGGTATTCACTAGTTTTCCAGAGAAAAAGGCTCCTTGGACTAGGTTTAGTATAAATTGTATATAATAATAAGAATCCCTCCCATCAGCGCAATCAAAAATTGCTGACGGGTTTCGTGAACCTTGTTGTATTCACAATAAAAAGGATAGTTTTCCACGGGAAAACTATCCTTAAATTATTGTTAAATTTGAGTACTTAAAATTCTAATTAAAGCTTAGAATTTCTGCGATATAAAGTTTATAAGCCAAGCGAATAAATTCTATTTTAATATCTAAAAAAGGTAATTTTTTACTTTTTAAAATTGGCATTTCTAATATCACTAGTCTACCAAAAAAACCTTAAGTTGGCAAGAAAAAAGTTAAAAAATGAAGCAAAATTATGAAATGTAAATTTCATAGTTGTGGTACATAGTACAGTAGCGTATTGGCAATTTGTATAAAAAACTTTTTTGCATTACAATTGTAATACGTTTCACGTTGTAATAATAGAGTGGAGGGATACTATGGATGCAAGGAACCATTTGGCTTACGATGAAGAAAAGAAAAACTTAAGCAATGTATTAGATTGGGTAGACTTAGAAAAAGAATACCTAGAGAATAAAGAAGCGATACTTAGTAAAGAGATCAAAGATATTAGAAAGACAGTTACACATTTGATGGATGAACGGTTAATTGCGAAACAACAGCTACAAAGATTTGCTGAAAAAGATATTAAAAAGATACTGGCAGCAAAGGATTCTCCATATTTTGGGCGTGTAGATTTTCAAGAAAAAAATAGAGGAGAAATAGAAAAAATATATATAGGGAAACACGGATTGCACGATAGAAAAGAAGAGGTGCCAGTGGTTGTAGACTGGCGTGCTCCTATATCAGATATATACTACAGTGGACATAGTGAAGATGTATCCTATAGAGCACCTTATGGTAAGATCAATGGAAAGATGTACCTGAAAAGAAGATATGAAATTAGAAATGGAGAATTAATTGAAATATTCGATGAAAAAAGATCAGAGGATAGAATAGAGGATAGCTTAACGGTAAAAGGCGAATTTTTAATAGATGCCCTTAGTAAATCGAATCAAGGGCGTTTGAAGGAGATCGTAGCTACGATACAGGACCAACAAAACAAAGTAATTAGAAGTAGCATGTTTAGACCTTTAGTTGTTCAGGGGGTCGCAGGAAGTGGAAAAACAACCATTGCTCTGCATAGAATGGCATATCTGATGTATACAAATAGAAAGAATATAGGAAATTCTAATTATATGGTGATTGCACCAAATAAATTATTTTTAAATTACATATCAGAAATTTTGCCTGACTTAGGCGTAGATGAGGTTTTTCAAACAACATTTGAGGAATGGGCATTAAAGCTGATAAAGAAGAAAATAAAGATTCGGCAAAGCATTGACGAATTAAATATTTTAATGGATTCTAAAAATGAAGACAGAGCAGTTGTAGCTAATTTATCTAAAATAAAAGGCTCCATTTTGTTTAAGAAGGTAATAGATAATAATTTAAAGATACTTGAAAAAACTTTACTTCCAAATGAAGATATCAATATGTATGGAATCTCTATACTAGATTATAAAAAAGCTCAAGAAATATTTTTAACAAGTAACTTGCACTTATCTTTCAATGAAAGGATAATTAAGCTTAAGGAATATTTAAAAATAAGATTGAAGAATGAAATTAGCAGTATAGAAGAAAAAATAGAGTTTATATATAAAGAAAAAATAAGTACCCTTAAAAGTAAGGTAGAGAATATAGATTTAGTGCGACCTGAAATTATAAAGCTATACGAAGAAAGGGATGAAAAACTAAAGCAAATTAAGAAAAACATTTCTTTAGCTGTAAATGATTATATTAATAAAGTAGATAAGTTGGATATTTTTAATTTTTACACTTCTATATTTGAGAATGAACAGTTCAGTTTGGCCTTTGGTTCTAGGATGCCATTGGATCTGTTTAATAAAATACTTACCAATTGTAAGAGCAATTTAAATAATAAAATATATAAAAATGAGGACTTGGCTCCTCTTGCATATACTCATATAAAACTGTTTGGGCTGGAAGATAAAAATAAATATACACATATCGTTGTAGATGAAGCACAGGATTTTGATGAATTTAAAATAAGTGTTCTAAGGGAAATATCTTTAAATGATTCATTTACTTTTGTTGGGGACTTATCACAAGGTATTTATTCATATAAAGGTATTAATAACTGGTCCAATGTAATGAAAAAGATATTCCAAGATAAAAATTATGACTTTCATATTTTAACAACGAGCTATAGATCCACTGTAGAAATTGTAAATTTAGCAAATCAAATTATAAAAAAATGTGACAACTTAGATGCTATTTTAGCAGAACCAGTATTTAGGCATGGAGATAAACCAGGCTTAATAAGATGTTTAGACAAAGAAGAAATGGTCAACGGGGTAATAGATAGAATTAAAACTTTAAAGAGTCACAATAATTCATCTATAGGAATTATCTGCAAAGATTTAAAAACTACTGAAATTGCCTATGATATGATAAAAGATAAATTACCTGAGGTATATTTACTTACAGATGAGACTACAGATTTTAAAGATGGAGTAGTGTTAATGCCGAGCTATTTATCTAAAGGGCTGGAATTTGACGGAGTTATATTATGGGATGTAAATGAAGAGAGCTATAATATAAATTCTATAGATATAAAGCTTCTATATATAGGGATAACGAGAGGACTTCACACTGTAGATATATTTTATGAAAATAAACCTTCTAATATATTAGATGGACTAGAGGAATTTGTTTCTGGATATAGAAATATATTGTAGTATTTAGAATAAGGTAAATTTTATACGAGGAGGTATTTGGATGAAAAATTTTGTTTATCAAAATCCAACAAAAATTATATTTGGCGAAGGAACCATTGGTAAAATAGGAAAAGAAATAAAAAAACATGGTGTAGATAAGGTTCTTATTATTTACGGTGGCGGATCTATATTTAAAAATGGTGTTTATGACGAAGTAATTAAATCTCTTAAAGAGCATAATGTTGATTATGTAGAAGTATCTGGAGTACAGCCTAATCCAGTTTTAAGTAAAGTACAAGAAGCAATAGATAAGGCAAAAGAAGAAGGTGTACAGGGGCTACTTGCAGTAGGTGGTGGAAGTGTGTATGATACTGCAAAGGCAGTAGCTATAGGTTGTCACTATGAAGGAAATGTATGGGATTTTTATGAAGAAAAATTAAAGCCTAATTCAGCAATGCCTTACTTTGGTGTACTAACTATATCAGCTACTGCATCAGAAATGAACAACGGTTCAGTAATTACAAATGAGGTCGAAAATAAAAAGTGGAGTTGTGGTTCTCCTGTTATGTATCCTAAGGTAAGTATTATAGATCCTAAGGTTCAAGAAACATTACCTCCTAATCAAACGGCTAATACAGCAATTGATACGATGGCTCATGTTTTTGAACTTTATTTTGATGGTACAGATGATGTTGATGTGTTAATGGAATACTCTGAAGGTATTATTCGTACAACTATGAAGCATGTAAAAATTTTATTAGAAGATCCAACAAATTACCAATCAAGAGCTCAATTGGCTTGGTGCGCTACACTTGGGCTAAATGGAAGCAATGGAGTTGGAAGAAGTGGTGGTGACTGGGCGTCCCACAGTATAGAGCATAGTTTAAGTGCTTTGTATGGAGTGGCACATGGAGCAGGACTTGCCATTGTTTTCCCTGCTTGGATGAAATACGTATATAAAGAAAACCTAGATATGTTTGAACGTTTTGCTGAGCAAATATTTAATATAGCAGAGGGTACAAAAGAGGAGAAGGCTTTAAAGGGAATAGAAGCATTAAAAGCATTTTTCAGCAGTTTAAAAGCTCCTGTAACTTTACAAGAAATAGGCGTAAAATATGAAGAATTAGACAAAATCGCCGATAATGCAGCAATGCAGGCTCCACTTGGTACTCTTAAAAAACTATATAGAGAAGATATATTAGAAATTCTAAAAATTGCTTATGAGTAATAGAAAAATCATAAACATATCGATTATAAATAATGTTATTGTTGATTTTTACATTTAAATTTATTTAAGATAAAATTAATTATAAATACTGTTTATTTTATATAAAATTGGATAAATATATATTCGTAGCATTAAACTAAAGAAATTAAGGAGGGACTATATATGGATATTAATGGATTAGTAGCAAAAACACTTAAGGAAGCAGGAGAGCCTTTAAAGGCGGGAGAAATTGCCGAGAAAGCAGGTATCGATAAAAAAGAGGTTGATAAAGCGATTAAAGAGTTAAAAAAGGAAGAAAAGATTATTTCTCCTAAACGTTGCTATTATTCAATTAATGAATAATTAAATAATTATTATAAAACATCTACTTCGGGTAGGTGTTTTTCTTTTTGTATTAAACACCCCAGTAGATCGGAATAAACCGATCTACTGGGGTGTTTAGGTATAACTACTGAATCATACCATTAAAGCAATGATATTCAGCTTGAATTTTAGCTCTTCTTTCAAGAGCTTCTTGAATTAATAGCTCCTGCTTAAGTGCATTAGCCGCTTTATCTCTTCTTTTAGCCTCGTCTCTATGAATACTAATATTTATATTGAAATAGCTAAGCTTTAAGGACAAACTCAATAAGGACATGAAAACTCTACCTCCTAAAGTATATTGTTGTTTTTCTAAACGATAAATATCTGTATACTGCTTTTCATTTAAATTAATCATATTACATCTCTCCTTTTCATAATAAATTTTTAATTAATTGGTACTGCTGTAAATAAAAATCACCTTCATCTAAATTTCCTCCTTTCCCAATTTCTATCTATATGTATATATAGAAAGCTATATGATTACTAATAAATAAAACACAATAATAAGCCATAGGTAAAGCTACCTATGGCTTATTAGACAAATTGCTTTTGGACATAACTAATTAAAGGTACTGAGCTATAAAACGCCTTTAATTTTTATGTAAATTATAAAAGCCATAGGTATGTTATATACACAACCTATGGCCTGTAAGTTTGATTTACTAGTTTAAAACTAACATCGGATTAGACACAAAAATATGTTAGTTTTTTACACTAAAGACAGGTCGTGTATATGTTTTATTAAATTGTGCAACTTTAATGTCTAAGGTTACTATTTGTAGCTTATTCATAACGCGACCTCCTTTCATAATTTTAAATAATTAACTTTACATATATATATTATATACATTTATGGTAAAAAATACTACTACTTTTTTAATTTGTAATGAAATTGTAATATATTGAAAAACGATGATTCTTTAATTAAAATGAAGGAATATTTTTTAAAATGTAGAAACTAAATTATGATACAATAATAATTATAAGTAAGAAACTTGCATAGTTTATTCTATATGAAAGTTTCAAATAATATGAATGACTGGAGGAGAAATTGGACCTATGGAAAAAGGACAATTTGCTCAACTTGCTATAAATACAATTAGTGCAAAAACTAATAATGTATACGAGGATATTTTTACTCTTCCTAAGGAAAGAAGGGGCTTTGCTTTTAATCAAAAGATTATGGTTACTCCTGTTTTTTTCTATAGAATAATTGGAATAGAGGATAAAAATACTTATGAAGAAAAGCTTCTTGAGCTGCATGGAAAATTAAATGAATTAGGGAAAATCTATTCTCTAATAGATAAGGGATTAGATAAATTTATTGATAATGGATTTATTCAAAGGATTAATAAACACTGGAATACTGCAGAACGAGCTGGACTTTCAAGTGCCAGAGTTATTGTAGAATCTACATTAAAAAACGATATCATATCACCAATTAATTCTGTAAAAGACCAATTAATTAGAGATAAGCTCATAATATTATTGGATATATTTATGAGAAATCAATCAAATATGAATATAGTTAAAAACTTTTATATTAAATTTCTATATTGGATTCAAAAATACGCAGTTAAGCTTCTACAGGCCTATGAATATGGGAATACTAATCCTAAGGTGCTGTTTTATGGCGATATACAAAGAGATGAAATTTATTTTTTAATATTCCTCTCTATATTAGGATGCGATGTAGTGTACTTTCACTCTAATGAAGGAAATAAATTTAGTGAAGTTGAAAGTATAAATGTATATTCTAATTTAATTGAATATCCTTATAGGGAATCTTTAAAACCATTTCCTAAAGAGCCTAAAGTATTACGTAGAGAAACTGTAGCATACAGAGCCTCTCAGGAAATAGATCGGGTTCTGCATACAGAGGATAGTGGGGTTTATAGACCTTGGCAATTCGAGGATTATACCCTTGTAGCTCGTACTCTTAAGACAACCTACGAAGAGCTATTTATACTGTGGAAGGAAGAGGCAAGATTCAGAGAAGGATTTAAAGCAGAGGATGGGAGAATATATATTCCAAATATTTTTGCTAAAATTAGCGGAACAACTGTAGATATAAATGAGTATTGGAATGGTTTTAATAAGTTAGTAGATAAAGAAGAAACAACAATTTTGGTAGAAAAAATCCCATTTAATAATAAACGTGGTTTTGCAGTATCGCAGGGTATATTTAATATTGATGGTAGTCTCAATAAAGAAAAAGTGAAAAATATTCGTGAGTATCGCTACGGTTACCTTAGAACACCGGTGCAAGATTTGATATTGGATAAGATCGATGAGTTAATATCATCCGTGGATATGTTTACATTTCCGATTACTAGGGAGTTTCAAACTAAAGCAATATATACTATTTTAGGTTTGGAGAAAAAATACTTGGATTTGCTTCAAAAATTTGACTATCCACTTCAAATACCAAAGCTAGTTATTTTTAGCGGAAATGAAAGTACATTTAGTGATGAGGATATAATCATAATAGGATTTTTACATCTCGTTGGATTCGATATAGTAATTTTAACTCCAACTGGTTACAATAATATTGAAAATGGTATAGATAAGTACTATTATGATATTCATAAACTGGAGGATTTTAAATTTGATTTAAATCCTGAAAAAAATAATACTGCAGAAAAACAAGGTCCATTGAAGAAGGGTTTCCTTTGGTTTTTTCAATAATAAGAACCCCGCCCATTAATGCAATCAAGACTCAAAATGGGTCACGGGAACCTTGTTGTATTCACAATAAAAAATTTTAAATATAGGGGGAATAACAATGAATGAATTTAATGAAGGTTTCGAAATGAAGGAAGTAGACTTAGAAAAAAAGGTTAATGAAGTTGCGATAAAGGTAAAAGCTTCGCCAGAGGTACAAAAGCTAGCAAATGAGTTAGATATTAGGGATGCTCAGGATATTATGTCATTCGGTCAAGATACTGCCATTGAAATTTCAAAATTCAGTGATCGAATTTTAGCTTCTATTAGTAATTCTTCTGTAGAAGATAGTGGTAAAATGCTACAGCAATTAAGCTCTATCATGGGTAAATTTGATAAAAAGGATTTTGAAGATAGAAAACCAGGATTTTTAGAAAAAATGTTTAACAAGGTTAAGGATGACATTAGTAGGTTACTTGACAAATATCAAACTATGGATAAAGAAATTTCAAAAATTTATGTTGAAATTAAGAAATATGAGAATGAAATTAATAATACGAATATTATGCTTGAAGAAATGTTTGAAAAAAATATTATGTATTATGAAAATCTTGAAAAATATATTCAGGCAGGTCATATTATAACAGATAGAATGAGAAATGAAATTATACCTCAGTTAGAACAAAAAGCGGCTTCAGGACAGCAGCTGGATGCCATTAATCTTCAAAATGGTTTGCAAGCTCTTGAGATGGTCGATCAAAGAATATATGACTTAGAAATGGCTAAAATGGTTGCACTTCAAACTGCACCTCAAATTAAGCTAATTCAACGAGGTAATTATAATCTTCTCCGCAAAATCGGAAGTGCATTTGTAGTAACTATTCCAGTATTTAAGACTGGACTTATACAGGCTATTGCAATAAAAAGACAGAAGGTTCAAGCTGATGCAATGAAGGCTTTGGATGATAAAACAAATGAAATGTTAATGAGAAATGCTCAAAATATTGCCAGTCAATCTATAGATATTGCAAAATTAACATCTGGTTCTAGTATTAAAATTGAAACTCTTGAAAAAACATTTGAAACTATTGTAAGAGGTATTGAAGAAACTAAGCAAATAGAAGAAGAAAATAGACAAAGTAGGGATGCGAGTAGAGTGAAGTTATTAGAGCTTCAAAATAAATTAGAAAGTAAAAGATAATATGTAATATATCTTGACAAATCCAAATAAAATCAATAAAATTAAAATAACAATTAAATATTTTAAGTTTTAATTTTAAAATATTAAAAAATAAATAAATTTATTTAAAAATAATAAAAATAAAAAAGGAAAGTAGGGATAGCATGGCTATTAGTTTAAGTAAAGGACAAAAAGTAGATTTAACAAAAGGAAATCCGGGGTTATCTAAAGTTATAGTAGGTCTTGGATGGGATACAAATAAATATGATGGTGGAAATTCTTTTGACCTAGATGCAGCTGCATTTCTATTAGGAAGTAATGGTATGGTAAGTGGAGATAATGATTTTATTTTCTATAACAATTTAGTAGACAAATCAGGATCTATTACACACTTAGGGGATAACCTTACTGGTGATGGTGATGGTGATGACGAGCAAATAAAAATCGAGTTAGCAAATGTTCCTCCTAGTATTGATCGTATTGCATTTACAGTAACTATACATAACGGAGAAGAACGTGCACAAAACTTTGGGCAAGTTTCAAATGCTTTTATCCGTGTGTTTAAAGAAGAGAATGGTGAAGAACTAATTAGATACGATTTGGGCGAAGATTTTAGTATAGAAACTGCCTTAGTTGTAGGTGAACTATATAGACATCAAGGTGAATGGAAGTTTAATGCTATTGGTAGTGGATTCCAAGGCGGACTATTTGCACTTTGTAAAAATTTCGGAGTAAATGTGGGGTAGTAAATTAAATATGTAGTGGGGGGAAATAAATGAAATATGAAATCCTTTATGGGGAAGCTTTTCCGATAGTAAAGATAAACCTACAAAGAGGAGAAAGAATAAAAGCTGAATCCGGTGCTATGGTATCTATGTCAACTACTATAGACTTAGAAGGAAAGCTAGAGGGTGGAGTATTTAAAGGTTTGGGAAGAATGTTTGCGGGAGAAAAATTCTTTTTTCAAACTTTAGCAGCGAACAGAGGACCTGGTGAGGCATTACTTGCTTCTTCTGTGCCTGGTGGAACTGTAGACATAGAGCTTGATGGTACTTATGGTCTATGCCTACAAAAAGATGGATTTTTAGCGGCTTCTGACTCTATCTCTATAGATACTCAAATGCAGAATTTAACGAGGGGACTTTTCTCTGGCGAAGGCTTCTTTATATTAAAGGTAAGCGGCAAAGGTACTGTTTTTATTAACTCCTACGGGGCTATACATCCGATTAATTTAGAAGCAGGAGAAGAGGCTATCATAGATAATAGTCATTTAGTGGCTTGGCCTGATTATATGCACTACAATATTGAAAAAGCTTCTTCAGGATGGATATCCAGTGTTACTTCAGGAGAAACGTTAGTGTGTAGATTTAGAGGGCCTGGAACTGTATTAGTTCAGACAAGGAATCCTAGAGGCTTCGGTGATTGGATTAGACAGTTTATACCGCCATCTAATTAAATAAAGATTTGGTTCATATTGGGTTTTAGAATTCTTAGTTATGGGATAAATCGTATTGAATAAATAACTCGAGAGAGGGGGAAATAATATGGCAATTAGTTTACAAAAAGGACAAAGAGTAGACTTAACAAAAGGAAATGCAGGTTTGTCTAAGATCATGGTAGGTTTAGGATGGGATCCAGTAGAACAAAAAAAAGGTGGATTTATGGGTGGTCTACTTGGTGGTGGTAAAGCTGCCGATGTAGATTGTGATGCTTCAGTTTTAATGCTAAGTGAAACAGACAAGTTAGTAAATAAATCCAACTTAATATATTTTGGAAATCTAAGAAGTGGTTGTGGAAGCGTTGTCCATAGTGGAGACAATTTGACAGGAGACGGAGATGGAGATGACGAACAAATCATAGTGGACCTTAGTCGTATTCCAGCTAATGTTCACAAGCTTTTATTCTTTGTAAATATTTACGATGCTATAAAACGCAAACAAGATTTTGGAATGATTCAGAATGCATTCATACGTGTAGTAAACGGATCTAACAACCAAGAAATGCTAAGATATAATTTATCCGAAAATTATTCTGGGAAAACTGCATTAATGGTTGCAGAAATATACCGTCATGGTACTGAGTGGAAATTTGGTGCAATTGGCGAAGGCACTCATGATGCATCTTTAGGAGAAGTTGTAAAAAGATATTAATCTGAAAACTTTGCTAGGAAGGTGAGTAATGGATGACAATTAACTTATCCAAGGGTCAAAGAATAGATTTAACTAAAACTAACCCAGGTCTTAAAAAAGCTATTATAGGATTAGGTTGGGATACAAATAAATACTCTGGAGGGTATGACTTCGATTTAGATGCTTCTGCTTTTTTAGCAGGAGCAGATGGCAAGGTAATCAATGAAAAGGATTTTGTTTTCTATAACAACCTGCAAGGAGCTAATGGTTCAGTTATTCACACTGGAGATAATAGAACTGGTGAAGGTGATGGAGATGACGAACAATTAATAATGATATTCGACAAAGTCCCAGAGCATATACATAGGGTTGCTATTACAGTAACGATACATGATGCACTTCAGAGAGCTCAAAACTTTGGGCAAGTGTCCAATGCCTTTGTTCGCTTAGTAAATGAAGAAACTAATGAGGAAATATTGCGCTATGACTTAGCAGAAGAGTTTTCTATTGAAACAGCTATAGTAGTATGTGAGATATATCGACATGGTGGAGAATGGAAGTTTAGCGCAGTTGGAAGTGGATTCCAAGGTGGCTTAGCTGCACTTTGTGCCAACTATGGTTTGCAAGTAGGGTAGTAAATAAGTCAGTAGGTAAGGGTTACATTCCTACTGATTTTTTTATTTATATAAGAAAAGATGAAAATTTTAATAATTGATAGTATTTTATAAAAGTCAGCGGCTTTTGTTGTTTTTTAGGGAAATGTTTGTTAAATACATACTGTTATTATTTTAACTTTTCATATAAAATAAGTGTAGATATATTTCTTATTTTCAATTAAAATATACTATGCGTATTTAGATATAAAGTAAATAAATATATTATAAACGAAAGTAGGGTTATTGGGTGAAATATTTTAATTACCTATCAGATAAAGAACGAAAAGAAATATTCTATAAAGAGCCAGAAGAGTTTACAAGAAATGAAAATAAAGATATATTAGCCTATGCCCTAGGAGCAACATTATACATGCCTGGTATAAGAGATCGAATAGGGACTGATATCATAGATAAGAAAATAAAAGAATTGATGTCAGTAATAATTTGCTTAGAAGATTCTATAGGCGATGGTGCAGTTGAAAATGGAGTTAAAAATGTTGTTCTTCAAATAAATAAGATTTACGATGCTGTTGCAAATAGAATCATTTTAAAAGATGAGATCCCTTTGATTTTTATTAGAATTAGGAGTCTTGATCAACTTAAAGCCATATCGAATGCTTTAGGTGAAAAAGTAACACTACTATCAGGCTTTGTTATACCAAAGTTTACTTATATAGATGGAGAAGACTATTTAAAAGAAATAGGAAATATAAATACAAAATTTGACACTTTACTATATGCTATGCCAGTAATTGAGACGAGAGATATTATATATTTAGAAAATAGACTAGACCACCTTAAAGAATTAAAGAAGCTATTGGACAAATATAAAGAGATCATACTAAATATTCGTATTGGTGCAACTGATTTTTCTAGTATATTTGGTATAAGAAGGAATATCAATAATCCAATATATGATATTTTAGTTATTAGAGATTGTTTATCAAGTATTATTAATATGTTTGGTAGATATGAGGATGGCTATGCAATATCTGGACCTGTATGGGAATATTACGCAAAAAATACAGGGGATGAGGATTATTACTTAGAAAATTCTATAGCAGGATTAATAAAAGAAGGCAAATTGGATAAAGAAAATGGCTTGTCAGGCAAAACAATTATACATCCTAGTCAAATATCTCCTATTCAAGCTATTCAAGTTGTTACTTATGAAGAATATATGGATGCCTGCGATATTGTAAATAATGAAAAAAGTAATAATGGTGTAGTTCCTAGCATATATAGAAACAAAATGAACGAAATTAAGCCACATCTAAATTGGGCAAAAAAAATAATAAAAAAATCATATATTTATGGGGTGTATAATGAAAATAAAGGCTACAAAGACATATTGGGAAGAAGATAAAAAATATGAATATGATATAATTGAAGATTTGAAAATGAGTATTAAAATTACTGATAATCAGTATAATATTCCACTTCATAATCTGTTTACTATGGCTGCACGGATAAATCCTAAGCGCAGCTTTTTATTTGTAAGCAAAGTTTTAGGGAAACATATTCCTATTGATCCTTATATGGGTTTAGTAGCCAATCGTATATTAGCTACTAAATATATGGAAGAAATTTATTGTATTAAAGATAAATTTAATATGGATGATCTAGTTAAAAGATTTATTAAACAAGATAACTGTGAAAATATTTATAACAAATCTCTTGGTACAACCTTCGTATTACCAGAGCCTGTTATTTTTGTTGGCTTTGCTGAAACTGCTACAGGAATAGGACAAGGAATATTTAGCTCTTTTGAAGGGGAAGGATATTATACCCATACTACAAGAGATATAGTTGCAGATCATGATTTTAATGTAGAGTTTGAAGAAGAGCATTCCCATGCAAAAGATCATAATTGTTATGGTCTAAGTGAAAATATTTTAAAATCAAATTTTCCAATTGTATTAATAGATGATGAGATTACTACAGGAAAGACAATATTAAATATTATTAAGGCTCTACAGGTGAAATATCCCCGTGAGAAATACGTGGTACTGTCTATTTTAGACTGGCGTAGTGATGATGATATTAATAAATTTGTTGAACTAGAGAAAGAGATGGATATTTCTATTAAAGTCATTTCTTTAGTTTCAGGCAATGTTGAGGTAAAAGGAAAATTAAATTTAGAGATTATGGACTTTAATGATGAAGT
>JAEWHG010000218.1 GCA_023387935.1 Bacillota bacterium | reverse complement strand
TTTTCAGCTTTATTATAGTCACCCTGCCAAAAACCTTCGTCTTGCGCTCCTAAGAATATTACAGCATTAGGCAATATTCCTTTAAATATATCTTCGAGTTTACTACTAGAAAGTTCGCATTGAAAATGCACATGCTTACAAAGTAGTTTGTTTTTTTTATCCCCTCTTTTTCTATTAACAATATAAATTTCATTGCCTTCTCTTTCTAACCGCTCTGCTAGATGGTTGCAAAAAAAGCCATACTCTCCTACTATTAAAATCTTCATGGTAATAACGATCCCCCTATTTCACCATTATTTAAGCATATTTTTTTGTATTTAACATTATATAAAGTAAAAATAAAACGATACCATTTTCTACTAAATAAAAATACAGTGCTTTAGTCTTGATATATAGGTCTAAAGCACTAAGGACTTACATATATTATAAGTATTTCCTATATTTGTTACAAGACTTTTTTACTTATTTAAGATTTTAATTTTTTTACGTTTGGAGATTTACATTTACACCATCTCATCTAGTGGTTCCCACTACTAAGACCACAGAGGATCTTCACCTACAAGTTATCGCCCATGCTGGAAACACAATAAAAAAGACTATCTCAGGGTTATTTAAATCCCTAAGATAGCCTCCTTTAACAAAAGTATTTTAATTTATATAGTATACATTAGTATATTTAAATATTTATATACTACGCTTATATTTAATAATTCTCACTAATTATTTTAAGCTTATTTAACTAATTTACCACCTTTATATACTTGATTTACATTTAATAATGTTTCAATATTATTTAAAGGATTTTCATCTAAAACAATAAAGTCTGCCATCTTTCCTACCTCTAGAGTACCATATTTTTCATTAATGCCTAAAAGCTCCGAAGATACTTTTGTAGATGAAACAATAGCCTCCATAGGTGTCATTCCACAGTCTACCATTAGCTTTAATTCATAAGCACTTTTGTCATGGAAATTAAACGGTGTACCTGCATCAGTTCCCATAGCAATTTTAACTCCTGCTTCCCTTGCTTTTTTAAAGCTTTCCACATGTGTTCCTATTATTTTTTTAGATTTTTCTACAGCTTCAGCTGGTATTCCCGCTTCAACTCCATATTCTATAATAAAGTAAGGTGCCACTAAAGTAGGAACAAGATATACATCATGTTTAACCATTAGCTCAATAGTTTCATCATCTAAAAATATGCCATGTTCAATAGAATCTATCCCAGCTAAGATTGCATTTTTAATTCCTGTTGTTCCTTGAGCATGGCTAGCTGTTTTCTTTCCTGCTTTATGAGCCTCATCAACTGCAACCTTCATTTCTTCTAAGGTGAGCTGAGCTGAACCAGGCTCTACACCTGAAGTCATTACTCCACCTGTAGCCATTATTTTTATAACGTCTGCTCCTGCTTTTAATTGCTCTCTTGTAGCTGCTCTTACATCGTCACATCCATTAGATTCTCTTCCCATCTGCCATCCATGGCCTCCAGTCATAGTTATAACCTTTCCACTGGCAAGAAATTCTGGGCCTTCTACGAATCCTTCAGCTACTGCTTTTCTTATTTCAATATCAATAGAATCTGGTCCTCCTAAATCTCTAAAAAAAGTAACTCCCGATTTAAGATGTTTCTTAAGATTATTTACTGTTCTTAATACTGTTTTTGTCTGAGATTCCTTAACCATTAAACCAAATGGATCACCTACAGGCTCCATAGTTATATGAACATGACTGTTAATCATTCCTGGCATTATGGTTTTTCCTGATAAATCTACTATTTCTACTTCTTCATTTCCATTAAACTCTCCATCTCTAAAAACAGCCTTTACTATATTACCATCTATTAAAAGAGACGCTTTTTCAATTGCTTCATTTCCTGTTCCATCAATAATTGTTACATTTTTAAATAAAGTTTTTTTTGTCATTTTTATCCTCACCTTTCGTTGTGGCTATATAATTAATTATTTCATGCATTCCCAATTTCATAATTAAAGCATTTTTACCATAACTCCCGCTAGAACAACTGATGAAATTGTTACAGTTACAAAGCCTGCCACAAGCATTTTAGGTAAAATCTCATCTAAAATTGCTTTTTTCTCTTCATCAGTTTCTCCAACTGCATTTGAAACTTCATTGGATATAATAAATGTTCCTGGAAATCCAAATAGTGCAGATACTCCTATGGCAATTGACATTTCTTTACTATATCCAAGAACTTTTCCCATAACTAAGGCACTTAGTCCTGCTCCAATTGTTCCTAATGCCAAACTTATTAATAAAGGAGCTAAAAGTGATAATACCATTTGAGGTGTAGCTGTTGCTAGACTACTAAAAATTACTGCCATAAGTCCTATCATACCTAAACCAAAAGCATTTGCCTTTGCCATAATACTCTCTTCTAAGAAACCAATTTCTCTACCTATGATACCTACAAGAAGACACATAACATATGGATGTATAATTCCATTCGTTATATCAGATAATTTAAAGCCAAGAACAGCTACTATACCTAATTTTGCAAATAATATAAAATTAGTTTGAAGATCTTTAGGCAATTCTGGGATTATTCTATACTTCGGAGTTGTATCCTCTGAAGTAGATGTTACTGCTACTTCAGCAGAAGCTTTGCCTTCTTGTGATGACTTATTCTTTTTAAAGACATCTACTACTCTTTTTGCCTCTTTATTTAACACAATTGAAGCTACTGGATACCCAAAAAATCCTTGTACAACTACTAGTAATGTAGTAAATACTGCTATGGCTTCAATCCCTTTTGCTTTAGCAGCATCACCCATAATAATCGCTGCTACAACTCCACCGGATATAGGTGGCGCTGCTGCTACTGCATAGTCTCTACCTAAAATAGGTGATCCAACCAAGAATAAAAACACACCAATTCCAATTACTGCTGCTAAAGCAATTACTGCAGTTTTCCATTGCTCCTTAAGCTCCTTAAAGCTCATTAATGTTCCCATATGCGTAATTAAAAATGCAATTAAAATTCCACCTATTTGTATTAATCCAGCATCTTGAAAAATAGTGTTTGGTAATCCTACCCAGAATCCAACCATTAAAATTACCGACGAGACAAACATCATAGAAAAAATTGCTTTTGTTTTAGCTGAAACAAAGTCTCCTATAGCAAAAATTACACTTATTGTTGCAAGTGCTAATAATCCATTCATTTAATATTCCTCCAGTTCATACTGCTTATAATCTGTTTTTAATATACTGAATATTGTATACTTGATTAAAATTTTTTTATTAAAATAACTTAGCGAACTCTGGCCAGAACTGCTATTATTAATATAAAAAAACTCCACAACAAATCCTTGTTAAGGGACTTGCCGCAGAGTATTTTATCCTCACGGTGTACATACGTTGGTGCATGCCGTATCGCTTGGTCCTTCTTATGAATATAAGTGGATCCCTAGATACGCTCCAATAAATAAAAGTAATATATCGAAAATTTATTAATTTCTGTATATTGTACACCCGATATTGGATAATGTCAACAGCTTATTTCATAAAAAATAGCACGAAGACGAATTCAAATGATTGGGTTAAAACATTAATGTAGTTATAAATACAGCTGTTAATAAGCCTACTAGGTCTGCTATTAGCCCCGCTGGAAGGGCATGTCTCGTTTTCTTAATAGATATCGCACCGAAATACACAGCTAAAACGTAAAATGTTGTTTCTGTAGAACCCATCATAACTGATGCCATTCTTCCTATTAATGAATCCGGCCCATGGGTTGTAATAAGATCTGTCATTACACCAGTTGCTCCTCCGCCTGATAATGGTCTCATAAGTGCCATCGGTAATGTCTCTGAAGGCATACCTATTAGATTTGTAACTGGTTTTAATATTGATGTAAGTAGATCCATAGCTCCTGAAGCTCTAAAAATGCCTATTCCTACTAACATTGCAACTAAATATGGAATTATTCTAACTGCGGTTTGAAAGCCTTCCTTTGCTCCATCCGTAAATACTTCGTATACCTTTACCTTTTTGAAAAATCCATAGGCAGGTATGGCTAGTAAAATAAAAGGAATCGCAAAATCAGAAATCAATTGTATAAATTTTACCATTTTCTCTCCTCCCTACTAATTGTTCAATTTTTGATTTTCAAGTTTTATTTGAAATGCCGGTAATCTTTGAAGCAGCTTTGCTGCTATAACCGCCGCAATTGTAGATGCTGTAGTAGCCACAATAGTAGGTCCTATAATTTCTGCCGCATTTAAAGACCCTGCTGCTGCACGAACAGCTATAACAGATGCAGGTATCAGTGTAACGGATGAAGTATTAATGGCTAAAAATGTTACCATTGCATCAGTAGCAGTATCTTCAGTTGGATTAAGCGTTTGAAGCTCCTGCATAGCTTTTAATCCTAGAGGGGTTGCCGCATTTCCTAGTCCCAATACATTAGCAGCTAAATTCATAATCATTGCCCCCATTGCAGGATGATCCTCAGGCACCTCTGGAAAAAGTGGCACCATTATGACTCTTAGTGCCTTAGCTAATAATTTTATTAAACCTGATTCTTCTGCAATTTTCATTATTCCAAGCCACAATGCCATTATACCTATAAGTCCTATTGAAATTTCTACTGCGGTTTTTGCACTATTAATTGCCGAATCTGTTACTAGAGCCATATTACCGTTAACTGCACCTACAATTACACCTACAGCAATCATCAAAAACCAAATGATGTTAATCATATTTTCAACTCCTTTTTATGTATTATTAAAATATTTATGATTGCCTTGAGCTAAATATTTCAATATTTATAAAAATTTTTATATAATGCTAGATCTATTTTTTTACTTTCTTATAAAATAAAGCACCCTATAAAATAGGTCTTTTTGCCTATTTTATAGGGTGTTTCAAATATATCTTAAAGAATTAAATATTAAATTTTTCCACTAGTTCTATCATTGACTGAGCCAAATTGCTTAAGCTTTCACTAGCATGGGCTACTTCATTAATAGATGCGCTCTGTTCTTCTGATCCTGCTGAAACTTCTTGAGCTGCTGCTGCATTTTGTTCCGCTATTGCAGATAACTCTTGCATTATATCTACAATACCTTCTTTCTTTTTTTCAATTTGATAGCTTGCTTCAGATAAATCCTTTATCATATTTTTTATATTATCTACTGCATCTGCAATACCAACAAATTTCTTTTCTGCCTCCACAAGACTTTCCTTCTGTATAGATGAAATATTCATTACATCTTGCATTGTAATTTCCGCACCCTTTGTACTATTTTGAAGCTCCCTAACAATCTTCTCTATCTCCATTGTAGATCTCTTAGACTCTTCAGCAAGCTTTCTAATTTCTTCTGCCACTACGGAGAATCCTCTTCCAGCCTCGCCTGCCCTAGCAGCTTCTATGGCTGCATTTAGGGCTAATAGATTTGTTTGTTCAGAAATATTTTGAATTAGCTTACTGGCTTCATTAATCTTTAATGCATTGGATGCTGTTGTTTTTATTTCTTGGAAAACATTTTTTATACTATTAACACTTTCAGTTGTTTTCGTAGAAAGTTCTGCCATAAGCACATTTCCTTCGTCTTTAAGATTGGCTACATCTTCTGCAAATATACTTAAATCTTTAACTCTTTCTTGATTATGCTCAAGCATTTCTCCTAATAACTTTGTGTTTTCTTCTCCTAAGTGTGTCTCTCTAGCCTGTTCATCGGAGGATGTAGCAATCTCATCTATTGACCTTGCTATTTCTTCAGAAACTGCAGAAGTCTCTTGTGTTGTTGCTGTTAACTCCTGAGAAGCAGAAGCTACCTTGTGAGAAGCCTCCGATACCTGGCCAACAATATTTCTTAGATTTTCAGTAATAGATTGTATAGATTGTGCTAATATTCCAGTTTCATCTTTAAACTTCAAGTATTTAGGTGGTACATCTGTACGTAAATCTAAATTCGCAATTTCCTTAGAATGATTAGCAGCTAGTACGATAGGTGTAGCTATTGATTTACCAAGTATGAATGCTAATATACTACCAACTGCTATAATAAGTGCTGAAGTAGCAAATATTTGCATTCTCATTATATTTACACCTTTGAGTATTTCACTTTCATATCCACCTACAGCAACTAACCACTCCGTATTGCCTATTGGAGCCATTCCTATGTAACGTGTATCTCCAGAAAGTTCATATGTAACGATCTCTGGAGCTGTCATACTCAATCCCTGCATAGCTAGTCCAAGTTCTTTAAGTACGCCTTCTGTTTCTATATCCTCAAAGGCATTTTGTTGATTCAATACTAGTTCCATATCTTCATGGCCATACATCGTTCCATTTTTTCCTATTATATACCCATAGCCATTCTCCCCGTATCCCATATCTGCCACAATACCAGTTAAAGCATTTGCTGGTTTTCTACCAATTAAAACAGCAGGTATTTCGCCATCTATTTCTATAGGTACGGCAAACATTAGAACCATGTCATTAGTTACCCTGCTTAATATTGGATTTGAAACATTTGCCTCTCCTTCAAATGCTTTTTTTACATAATCTCTATCGCCTAATTGTGCTACTGAACCATCATTATATAAAGTAGTCCCATCAGGATAAACAACCCCTAAAGCTAAAAAGCTATTATCCTCTGATTCGTGGTCTAGAGCAGTCTTTTGCATCTCCCAATCCATAGATTCTATTTCACTTTTTCTTGCAATACCTTGTAGTTCTGCTAAATTAACTTCTATTTCTCCTTTAACTACTGCGGATGCTGCTGTTACAAGGTCTATCACTGCTTTACTCGCCTCATTTACAATAGATCTAGAGGCGCTAATGTATGAAATTGCGCCCAGTACAGTAGTTGTAAATAATAATATTAGTACAAAATAGACTATTAGCTTGCCTTTAATGCTTTTCAAAACTATTCCTCCCCTAATATACATAACTTATATCATCTTTTCGAGCAACTAAGTCGATTGATATGTAGGTTATGTTGAATTTAAAATAATTACGGTAACAAACATATATATATCCATATTAATATATATTTAAACTTTAGGGTATAACTTTATTGTTAATTAGGAATATAGTTATCGACAATTTTCCTACTAGACTTATAGCAGGAAATTTATATACTTTAACGAATATATTAATTGTGTAGATAAAAAATATAATTCTAAATTAAATGGAGATGATACCATGGCAAATATTAAGCAAACAGAAAACTACAAATTTAATCAAAACGCCAAATGTGAATTTTTCCCCTGCCATAAAGTGAGTGACTCTACAAAATTTAATTGCTTGTTTTGCTACTGCCCACTTTATATGTTAAAAGATAAATGTGGTGGCGGTTTTACATATACAGACTCCGGAATAAAAAATTGCACCAATTGTACGATTCCCCATAGTAAAGGTGGATACGACTATATTATGTCGAAGATGAATGAAGTAATCCGTATAGGAAGCGAAAAAGAATAGAAATATACGTCTAAGCTTTGATTCGAATTTTAAGTGCTCAAAATAAGAACCCCACCCATTAACGCAATCAGAGATTGTTAATGGGTCCCGAGAATCTTATTGTATTCACAATAAAAGCTAGTAAACACTCTTACGTAATTATAAAATTACTTCAGGCTGTTTCTAGCTTTTTAATATCTGCAGATTAAGTTTTAAATAAAGGTACCTACTATGTTTATAGGAATAGGTACTGTATTTTTTAGAGCTTCATAATATTCCTTGTCCATCGCAATAATAGCACAGGTAGCAGGCCCTGCAGTCTTATATAAATCTATTTCTACATCCTCATATGTATGGTGTCTTAAATTACTACTACTCGCCATTTCTTTTACTTCGTAAGCTATTCCCTTAGAGCCTACAGGTAGAATATCTTTTACATATGGTTTTTTTAATAATTCTAATAGGATTGATACGGACATAATTTCTTTGCCATGGTCGTCTAATACTTCATTACCCACCTTAGGCAATCCCACTGCAATAATTAAATCACCTTTTTCTGCTCTTTTTTGTCTCCATCGATCTCTTTCAATCATTCCAATGATGGTAATTCCCATGGAAGTCTGGCACACAGGAATATTTTCCTCTGTACTCCCTGTAATTATAATATCTGATTCTAAATGTAAGGGCTCCAATGCATTTTTTATTCCCTCAATAATTTTTTTGCCAGTCGTGTCCATTTCTACACCTAATGTATTAATAACAGTAATTGGCATAGCACCTGTTGCCAAAAGCTCCATAAGGGCAACCTGAGTTGTAAAGTATCCTAGAACTTCTGGTTCTACTTTTACTACATCTCTCTCTTTATTACCAATTCCACCAGAAGAGTCACAGGCTATTACCATCCTATGAGTTGGTGTGATATCAACTATTGTTAAGTCTCTAAATTTAAGCATTTTTATCACCTATTTTTTTCTATAGCTTTAAATATGATGTAAGCTAATATAATATTAACAGCTGAAGCAACAGTTAAAGGAACCACTAAAGCAGCAATCATTGCACTACCACTAAATGGTAGTCCTAATAGTTTTGCGGTTATAGCTGAAATATGTGTAGCAATAGGTCCATTTAAAATAATAGCTACAGCACAAGCAACAATTCCATTCGTTTTTTTCTTTAGAACTCCAAATAGATATGCAATTGCCCCCATAACTAATGTAAGCATTAAATGCATTGGAAAAGTTAATGGGAATCCACTTGTAACAGCTGTAAGCAAATGTCCTAGAGCCGCTACAAATCCTCCTGCAACAGGATTTATAAATAAAGCTGCAAAGTATCCTGGCATAGAGTCAAAGGCTATTGTACCTTGTATTTTAATCATTGCTCCTATCGCTGAAAGTGCTATTAACAATCCACTTCTTGTAAGAACTTTAATATGATCCATTTCTAACTTTGAATTATGACTATTCATTTATATTCGCCCTCTCTTTGTTAAATATAGGATGGTATTAATTTTCTAAGATACCCAAAATTATTTATATAATCAACCTCTACGTATCCAGCAGGTGAACATGTGAAATTCCACATTTTTTTTAGTTCTAAATTTAATAGGTATGTAATCGTTGCCTGAATAACACCACAGTGACTTACAATAATAGCGATTCCTTCCTTGTCCTTGATAGAATCTATAAACTTCCGTACTCTATCTAACATATCCTGTAAACTTTCACCTTCAGGTATTCTATATGATTCATATTCGTTGATCCATGTTCTCCATTCATCTGGATAGCATTCTTCAATTTCCTTTGCAGTTTTTCCATCAAATATACCAAAATTCATTTCTCTTAAATTATCTTCACTTACTACTTCCTTGCCTATTATCTTACCAATTTCTTTAGCAGTCTCCATAGTTCTTCCTAATGAGCTTGCATAAATCGTATCCGCATTATATATTCTTAACTCTTCAGCCAGGATTTTTATTTGTAATTTTCCTTTTTCACTAAGTTCATAGTTGGACCAACCACTATATATCTTGCCAATATTCGCCATTGTTTCCCCATGTCTTACTAAAATAAACTTCACAGTTACACCTCCTCAAAAATTTTATATATTATTTATCTCAAATTTAACCTATAAAATATATATATAGCATAAACAATATTTGTGAAATTTCAATAATTGCGCCAATCGTATCTCCAGTCATTCCACCAAGCTTTTTACTAATACTTTTGGTCAATAAAATAACAGAGATAAAGGTTGCTAGTAGAGGGACAATTATAGAAATATCGCTAATTATTAATCCTACAACAAATGAAAATACAATACTTAATAGCCCTTCCTTAATACCAGAGTTTTCAATAAATGCACCTCCCATGCCTCCTTCTTTTCTTGCGTATGTACTAATACTAGCTGCAAGTGAGGCGGAAGACCTTCCAACTATAGGTACCATAAGAAAAAATATATTATCTATGTAATAGGACAAGGATATGTTCAGCAGTATCAACCAAATGATACCTATAACTCCAAATGTTCCAATTCTACTGTCTTTCATAATATTTAACATTTCTTCTCTATTACGATAGCTAAATATACCATCAAAGGTATCTGCTAAACCATCAATATGAAGTCCGCCTGTTACACATAAATAAATTGTCCAAATAAATACGATTAAAATAGGTCTATGAATATAGTTTTCTAGTATGGTTGGAATATATAAGAATATTCCTATTATTAATCCTATAATGGGTAGCATTTTTATTCCCTTAATAAAATCTTTTTCATCATAGTCATAGGGATATGAAACTAGTAATCTTGTAAAGAATGTGATCATTAATAATAAACTTTTCATAAATTCCCTCACTTTGAGCACTTGAAATTTTAAGGCACTTAAAATTGAGTGCGATATAAAGTTTGCGAGTGCAAACGAGCAAACTTTATTTTATTTTTATTTCTATTCCACTTACAGTTAAATATACTTC
>JAEWHG010000180.1 GCA_023387935.1 Bacillota bacterium | reverse complement strand
ACATTATCCATAGTTATTCACAGTTTGTGGATAATGTTGTGAATAAGTTTAAAATTTCTTATAAAAATTCGTTTTTTTCATTGATTTTTACTAATTTTTTTGTGTATAATCGTTTTTTTGTATAATGTGCCTATTTATGTTTTTTAATTATGCCACTTAATCTTATTCATATATTTATCCACATGATTATATATAACCATGTTAATAAAATTTATGACATATATTTTTCCTATTAAATTTTTTTTGTGGATAAATATATGGATAATTTTTTTATATATATTTAATTATTACAGATCGGAGGCTATTTTATGCAAGACAATCTACCTCAAATCTGGGAAAAAACTCTTAATCTAATCAAACCAGAGCTAACAGAAGTAAGTTTTACTACCTGGATTAAATCAATAGAAGTTCTTTCTCTAGAAGGTAACAATATTATTTTAGGTGTACCTAATGTTTTTACAAAAGATATCCTTATTGCTCGTTATGCAACATTAATAAGTAATGCATTAAAACAAATAACTTCTAAAAATTTTGAAGTTAAATTTGTAGTACCTTCTGAAGAAAAAGTAAGCCTTATTGGAGAAAGTCAAAAAAAATCTGAAGGCCCTGCTAATATTTCAGTAGCATCTAATGAACTTGTTTCAAATAACTTAAATCCAAAATACACCTTTGATACCTTCGTTATAGGGAACAGTAATAGATTTGCTCATGCTGCATCTCTTGCTGTTGCAGAATCACCAGCTAAAGCCTATAATCCATTATTTCTTTATGGAGGTGTAGGTCTTGGAAAAACTCACTTAATGCACGCAATTGGTCACTTTATTTTACAAAACAACCCTAAAGCAAAGGTTGTTTATGTTTCTTCTGAAACCTTTACAAACGAACTTATTAATTCTATTCGACATGATCGTAACGTTGAATTTCGTAATCGTTTCCGTACAATAGATGTTCTATTGGTAGATGATATTCAATTTATTGCTGGAAAAGAAAGTACTCAGGAAGAATTCTTCCATACATTTAATGCACTCCATGAATCAAATAAGCAAATTATTATTTCCAGTGATAGACCGCCTAAGGAAATTCCTACATTAGAAGATAGATTAAGATCTCGATTCGAGTGGGGACTTATCACTGATATTCAACCACCAGATTTAGAAACAAGAATTGCTATTTTATATAAGAAAGCCCAAATGGAAAATATTGATGTTCCAAATGAAGTTCTCACTCATATTGCAAAAAAAATTCAATCTAACATTAGAGAACTAGAGGGAGCTTTAATAAGAATCGTTGCTTATTCTTCATTAACAAATAGTGAAATTACTGTTGAACTAGCCAGTGAAGCTCTAAAGGAATTATTCTCTAGTAAGGCACGTCAACTTAATGTAGATTTAATTAAAGAAGTGATATCAAATAAATTTAATATTAAAATAGAAGATTTTAATTCTAAAAAAAGAACAAGATCAATCTCATACCCTAGACAGATCGCTATGTACCTAGCTAGAGAATTAACAGATTTATCTTTACCTAAAATAGGTGAGGAATTTGGAGGTAGAGATCATACTACTGTAATGCATGCTCACGAAAAAATATCCAATGATATTAAAACAGATGAAGATATTAGAGAACGAATAGAACGCATTACTAAAGAATTAAAAGGTGACTAATATATTAACATCTTGTTTGTGTATATATTGTTGATAATTTAAAATTTATTTTTGATTGTTTAATATGTGGATAATTTGTACGAGCTTTTTAACATTTTATACACATGTGTATATCTTTCAAATATTATTAGTTAAGTACTTATCCACAAAAACACAAGGCCTACTACTATTACTACTATAGTTGTTATTATTTTTCTCTATTTTTTCAAAAGGGGGTTATCCACAAATGAAGTTTTATTGCGATCCAAAAGCATTAATGCATAGCATTTCTTTAGTACAAAAAGCTGTTTCTTCTAAAACCACATTGCCTATACTGAAAGGTATTTATTTAGAAGCCTTTGAAAGTAGTTTACGTTTAGTTGGAACAGATATGGAAATAGGTATAGATCATATAATGGATGCTAATATTATAGAAGAAGGCTCTATTGTAGTAGATGCTAGACTATTTAGCGAAATTATTAGAAGATTACCTGATTATGAAGTTGAAATTTCACTTCAAGAAAATAATCAATTACTTATTAAATGTGCTTCTACTGAATTTAATATTTTAAGCTACAATTCATCTGAATTTCCAGATCTTCCTGAAGTAGAAGAAGAACAAACTCATGAAATAGCACAGGAATTATTTAAGGGTATGATACGCCAAACTGTATTTGCTACAGCACAAGATGAAACTAGACCTATTCTTACAGGTGTATTGATGGAGATTGAAGATGATACACTTAATATGGTCGCAGTAGATGGATACAGAGTAGCTTTAAGAAAAGGAAAAATTGATGCCCATTTGAATAATAAGGTTGTTATTCCAGGAAAAACATTAAGTGAAGTTAATAGAATAATGAACGGTGATGAGGATGAAAAAGTAAAAATTTCATTATCTGATAATCACGCACTATTTACAGTAGGTAATACAAAGTTAATATCAAGACTTTTAGAGGGAGAGTTCATTAACTATAATCAAATACTTCCAAAGGAATTTAAGTCTAGAGTTAAAGTTAATGCGAAACATTTACTTGATAGTATAGAGCGAGCTTCTTTACTAGGCAAGGAGGGAAGAAATAATTTAGTTAAATTTACAGTAACTGATGAAAAAATGATCATTAACTCTAACTCTGAATTAGGAAATGTTCATGAGGAAATTAAAATAGAACTTGAAGGTGATGACCTTCAAATAGCCTTTAATTCAAAATACTTTATAGATGCGTTAAAAGTAATAGACGACGAAAGTGTTTATTTAGAATTTACAACAAATTTAAGTCCAGGTATTATTAAACCAATTACTAGTGACAATACAATTTATTTAGTTCTACCAGTGAGATTATCAACCTATTAATATTTAACCCGGCAAACTGCTGGGTTTCTTTATGACCTAACCCAATTTGCGAAGAAAATTGATGGTAGGTCAAACGCAATGAGCATCAAATTTATGCGACCGAAGGGAGTAGATAAATTTGTAATGCGAAACTGCGGGACCTAACCTAGTTTGCAAAGCAAATCAATTGGTAGTATTATATTTTTTATTAAATATAGAAATTGGATAATATATAGAAAGATAGGAGGTAGCCACAAAAATGAAAAAACAAGTTAAAATTGAAGGTGAATACATTAAGTTAGATCAGTTATTAAAACTAAGTGAAGCTGTAGGTAGTGGAGGGCATGCTAAATTAGTTATATTAAATGGTGAAGTTAAAGTTAATGGACAAACAATTGTACAGAGGGGCAAAAAAATTAGACCAGGTGATAAAGTATTACTTGAAGATATAGAAATTGAAGTAATATAGTTAGGTTATCCTAGGGGGAATAAGGATGATAGTTGAAGAACTTAAAGTGATTAACTATAGAAACTATGAACAAATGAATTTGAAATTTCATCCCAGACTTAATGTTTTTATAGGAGATAATGCGCAAGGAAAAACGAACCTACTTGAAGCCATATATCTATGCTCAGCAGGTAAATCTTTTAGAACTAATCGTGATCAGGAAATGATTAGCATGGCTAAGAAACAAGCTTATATTAATGTTAAATTAAAGAAAGTAAACAGTAATGTTAATATTGAAGTAAGATTAAATATGGATAAAAAGAAAGATATTAAAGTTAATCAAATTCCTTTATTAAAAATAGGAGAGCTACTAGGGAATCTTAATGTAGTTTTATTTTCACCTGAAGATTTAAAATTAGTAAAAGAAGGGCCAAGTGAACGTAGAAGATTTATGGATCGGGAGATTTCACAAATATCAACAAAATACTATTATACTTTAAATCAATATAATAAAATACTTCAGCATAGAAATAAACTATTGAAGTATAGTAAAGGGAAAAATTTAGATATTGAAATATGGGATGAGCAACTTGCTACTTCTGGTGCATGGCTTATTTTATATAGGCAGAATTTTATAAAGAAAATAAGTTTATTAGCTAAGTTGATGCACAGAAAAATTACAGAGTCTGTTGAAACATTAGAAATTATTTACGAACCTAATGTTAAAGTTAAAGAAGATGATGATGTAAATAATATTAAAGTAAAAATGCTTCAGGATCTTAAAGAAAATTTTGATATGGACAAGCAAAGATGCTTAACAACTGTAGGACCTCATCGTGATGATATGGTATTTAAAATTAATGGTCTTGATGTTAAAACATACGGTTCTCAAGGGCAACAGAGAACTGCAGTTCTTTCCTTAAAATTATCAGAATTAGAATTAGTTAAGGGTGAAGTAGGAGAATATCCTATTTTATTATTAGATGATGTAATGAGTGAACTTGATTTAAAAAGGCAGAGTTACTTAATAAATAACTTAAAAAATGTACAAACATTTATTACAACAACAATGATGGATCATTTAAAAGAATTAAAACCAGCAGATCGGAATGTATTTACTGTTCGTAAGGGACAAATATACTAATTTTAAATAACACAATACTTTATCTTTTAATTTGGTAGAATAAGGGTTATAATAAGGAGATGTGGTAATGTAGAGGAGGGATTATAAGATGTTTCTTCATTTAGGAGGAGATATAGTTGTTGGTATTGAAGATATTATAGCTATTTTAGATATAGAATCTACTTCATACTCAAAACACAGTAAAAGCTTTTTAAATAAGTGTGAAGATGATGGAATTATTTTTAAAATTACCGATGATGAGCCAAGATCCTTTGTTATTACTGAAAACTTAAAGAATAAAATAAAAAAAGGAAAAACTTCACGTCAAATTGTAGTTTATTATTCACCTATATCAGCTCCTACATTACAAAAGAGAGCCAATTTAACAAATATATAGAATTCCGTAATCTATACTTTTCTTAATATGAGTTTCAATAAATAAGAATAATGCACTACCTATATGAGTTATGCTGCTGTATAATGAATACTGTTTTAACAGTAATTGAATATTAGCAGTTTGTTTTATTTATTTTGTTCTATAAAATATTAAATATACTGTGAAAAATAACATAGATTTTTTAGCAGGAGGTTAAAAAATGAAAAAAGATCAAACACATGAATATAATGCGGACCAGATTCAGGTCTTAGAGGGTTTAGATCCTGTAAGAAAAAGACCAGGGATGTATATAGGAACAACAGGACCTAGAGGATTGCATCATTTGGTATATGAAGTTGTTGATAATAGTATAGACGAGGCTTTAGGTGGTTACTGTGATACAATTAGTGTAACAATTTATGAAAATGACATTATAGAAGTAATCGATAATGGAAGGGGTATCCCTGTAGATGTTCATCCACAAACAGGAAAATCCACATTAGAAACTGTACTTACTGTGCTTCATGCTGGAGGAAAGTTTGGTGGCGGAGGATATAAAGTCTCTGGTGGACTTCATGGTGTTGGTGTTTCAGTTGTTAATGCTTTATCTGAGTATTTAGA
>JAEWHG010000122.1 GCA_023387935.1 Bacillota bacterium | reverse complement strand
TAGCCTTAATTCTAGATTTTTGCATTAAATAGATAGATCCTAATGCTACTAAACCGAATGTGTCTGTTAATAGTCCTGGCTTTAACAATAAAAGGGCTGCTACAAATAATATAGCTCTTTCATATATCTTACAATGATCTGCCAAGTAGCTTTCTACTGCACTAGCTAAGCAAACTATTCCTATAACAGCTGAAACTATTACCGGTATTGCATTCATAACAGGCATAAATGTAACAATTCCATCAACAACGCTTTCAACAAGAATTAAGGAAGAATCGTAAGCAAATATATACGGTACTATAAAGGCGGCTAAGGCAATCTTAACAGCCTGGAATCCCGTTTTCATAGCATTGGCCCCTGCTATACCAGCACCTGCATATGCTGCAAGAGCAACAGGTGGTGTAATATCAGCAACAACACCAAAGTACAGAATAAATAAGTGAGCAGCCATCAAATTAACATCTAATTTTATTAATGCAGGAACGGCCATTGTAGCAAGTACGATATACTTTGCTGTTGTAGGAAGACCCATTCCAAGTATTATAGATGCTATCATTGTAAAGAATAAAGTTAATAATAACTTTCCTTGAGCTAAAGTAACTATTATTTCTGCAATTCTTAAGCCTAATCCTGTTAATGTTACAGTACCAACGATTATACCTGCACAAGCACAAGCACAAGCAACACCAACAGCGCCTTTTGCTCCCATTTCAAGTGCCCCTAAAAATTCCTTAACTCCAAAAGAATTATCCTTTTTTATAACAGTTCCTAAAATAGCTATAACTATACTAATAACAATTGCATAGAATGCAGATAGTAAAGGTGTATAGCCCATTACTAAGAAAACAATTATAGCGAATAGAGGAATTAATAAATAACCTTGAGAAACCATTAGTTTACCTATTTTAGGCAACTTATCCTTTGGTAGGCCTTTTAAGCCTAATTTACATGCTTCTAGGTGAACCATAGTACCTACTGCAAAGTAATATAAAATTGCAGGTATAGCTGCCGCCGCAACAATTTTAATATATGGAATACCTGTAAATTCTGCCATAATAAAAGCAGCCGCACCCATTACTGGAGGCATTATTTGTCCACCTGTAGATGCCGCAGCTTCTACAGCTCCTGCAAAGTAAGGTTTATACCCTGTTTTCTTCATTAATGGAATAGTAAATGCACCTGTAGTAACCGTATTCGCAACTGAACTACCAGATATAGAACCCATAAAACCACTAGCAACAACTGCAGTCATAGCAGGTCCACTCTTTAAATGTCCAGTTAAAGAATAAGCTAGATCAATAAAAAACTTACCTACACCTGTTTTATCTAAAAAGGCTCCAAACAAAATAAACATAAACACAAATGTAGCAGATACTCCTGTAGGTACTCCTAAAAGACCTTCTAAAGTTAAATACATATGACTTATAATTCTTTCTGTAGAAAATCCTCTATGTCCTAAAATACCTGGTAGATAAGGACCTAATTTTGCATATAATAAAAAGATAATCGCCACAATTGGCAATTCTGGCCCTACTACTCTTCTAGTAACTTCTAAAGTTAACATAATTGCCAATGCCCCAAATACCAAATCCACAGTGGTCATATTTCCACCTTTTAATGCTATTTGTTCTACAAAAATAAATAAATATCCAAAAACAACTACATTTAAAAAGATAAATACATAATCTAAGATAGATGCTTTTGTTTTATCAGATTTTTTAGTTGCCGGAAATAAGAAAAATCCTAAAGTAAAAGCAAAAATAAGATGTAAGGCTCTCTGTTTTACAGAAAGCAAAGTTCCAAATCCAGCAGTGTATAAATGGAATAAAGACATTAAAATTGCTATTATAGAAGTAGCTTTTCCAAGTAATCCAGTTAGCTTCCTAGACTTACTTGCATCCGCATCAAACTCTTCCATTAATTTATCTACATCCATAGCAACATCACTTTCGGTTATCAAGTTCTTGTCAGTCATTATTTTACCCCCTCCAAAAGATATGATAATAACGAAATATTTTCAACTGTAAATTTCACACCTTCCCTAGGTGCAGAAAAATTAAGAAATAAATATGTTTTTCCTCTTATTGTAAGCTTATGATTTGCCTTAACAGCTCCAGTTCTATATATAAGATTATCCATAATCTGATTAATATTATATACTCTAAATCCATCCTCTGTTATCTCAAAGTCATAGGGTGTAGTTGCTGGAAGTCCTGCTCCGTAAGAAAAAAAATATCCTTCCTTTAATATGATGTTCTCTTTATTATCAACAGTATATATTTCTATAACAGGAGTCAATTGAACAGAATGTGTATATTCTATATCGAATTCTTCTCCTGTTTTTATAGGCCAGCTTTTTAAATGTTCTCCAGTTTTATAGTTAGAAGCTAGTAAAACCTTAACTGGAATTAAAAGTATTATTAGTAAAATAAATAATATAATTGCAATCAGTTTCTTACAATGGGACAAGGTATTGAAGTTAGCTTCAATACCTCTATCCATTGATTTTTTACTACTTAATACCCTTTTCATTATAATACTTTTGCGCACCTGAATGAACTTCAATAGGCATTCCTTGTAATGCTGTTTCTAATTTAATATCATTTCCTCTTGAATGAGTATCAATAATTACTTGTCTATTTTCAAATAGCGATTTAGTAAGATTGTATACTAGCTCTTCGTCTAGGTCTTGAGGTACAACAAGCATAGCCATAACAGCAGCAGTAGTCATATCAGCATCTTGACCATTGTATGTTCCTGCAGGAATTACAACTTCTGTATAGAATGGATAATCTGATGCTAATTCTGCAATTTTATCTTGAGCTATAGGTACTATAACAATATCTGAAGTTTGTGCTACTTCAGTAACTGCAGAAGTAGGAAGACCTGCTGTAATAAATGCAGCATCAATTTGCTTATTTTTTAATTGATCTGCTGCTTCACTGAAAGATAGATAATCAGCTTTCCCTAGATCATCATAAGTCATACCATGAACTGCTAACACTTGTCTTGCATTTGCCTCAACACCAGAACCAGGTGCTCCAATTGCAACTTTCTTACCTTTTAAATCACTTACTGATTTAATTCCTGAAGCCTCTGTAGCAATAAGTTGAACTACTTCAGGGTATAGCATTGCCATACCTCTTATATTCTCCATTTTTGCTTGACCTTCAAATGATTCAGTTGCAGTATATGCATAATGAGTTATATCATTTTGTACAAAAGCTATTTCCGTTTCACCTTTTGATACTAAACCAATATTCTCAGTAGAAGCACCTGTTGATTGTGCATTAGCAGTAACACCTTCAATATTTTCGTTGAAGATCTTAGCCATTGCCCCACCTAAAGGGTAATAAGTACCAGATGTTCCTCCAGTTGCTATGGATATATATGTTGTCCCCCCTGAACCACCGGATCCTCCTGTAGACTTTGGACTACATCCAGTAAATACAGATGTAACTAAAGCAGTTGCTAGTAAAATCGACGCTGCCTTTTTTAACATTATTAATCCCTCCCACATTTTGTTTTCTATCCATCGTAATTCTACGTTGGTATTTACTGAAAATTTTCAAAAAAGAATAATTTCTAAATTAATATTCTTATTTTAGAATTTTCACCTTAAATCCATTCTACATTATTTTTTACTTTTGTGCCATATATTTTTTAATTTTATGTAATATATATGTTCTTAGTTCTTAGCAAATAAAAAGTGGATGCAACTTAACTTTAAAGAAAAGTTGCATCCACTTTTTATTTCAAGCTATCTACATTATTTTTTTTACTTCTTCAAGTGCCTTATCATAATTTGGATGTTCTCCAACTTCTTTTACATATTCTACATACTTAACAACATTATTTTGATCTAAGATTACAATTCCTCTACTAAGTAGTCTCAGTTCCTCTATAACGAATCCATAATTCATTCCAAAGGATAGATCTTTATGATCTGATAAAGTAATTACTTTATCAATTCCCTTAGCACCACAAAATCTTTTTTGTGCAAATGGTAAATCCACACTGATTGTAAGTATTTTGACATCACCTAGCTCTGATGCTTCTTGATTGAAATGGGTAGTTTGGAATTCACATACTCCCGTGTCTAAAGAAGGAACGACACTAATAATTTTTATACTATCACCTGCATCTTGTAAGGAAAATGGCTGTAGATCATTTGTAAGCACTGTAAAATCCGGAGCTTTATCTCCTACCTTTACTTCTTTTCCTATAATTGTAACAGGATTTCCTCCCATTGTTACGATATCTTTTCTTTTATCTACCATGAAATTATCTCCTTTCAGCTATAACATTTACTTTATTTAGAATACCCCTTATTTGCTTAATTAATCATATATTATTTCATTTAAGATCTAATTTTATCAAACTTCCCTAGACCAAGCCTTCGGTACAATTAGGGCAAGTATAGTGAATAGTTCTAATCTCCCTAATAGCATTAAGAAAGAAAATAAAGCTTTACTTGCAAAGGTAAATTCGCCAAAATTTCTAACAGGTCCAACAAATCCTAATCCAGGGCCAATATTACCTAACGTAGCTGCAACA
>JAEWHG010000111.1 GCA_023387935.1 Bacillota bacterium | reverse complement strand
CACTTAATTCCTTTAAAGTATTCCTTTCAATTTCTCTAAAATAAACTTCTCCTTTCTTCTCAAATATTTCTTCTATAGTCATATTTGTTTTTTGTTGAATCAGTATATCCATATCTACAAAGGGCATCTCTAATTTCTCAGCCAACTCTTTAGCAATACTACTCTTACCTGTTCCCATAAAACCTATTAAGGATATGTTATAAGGAAAAAGCTTTCTGGACTGCATCTTCCTACTAATTCTCATAATTTCTCTATATAACTCTTGTATTTCCTGGTAAAAATCTGTATTTAAACAACTTAATAATACTTTTTCGATTACCTTCTGTTCTCTTTCTGGCTGGAATATAGGCAAACCTTCTTTTCTTTTATAGTCTAATACATCCATTACCAATTCCATTCGCTTTTCAAAATTTTCTACAATAGCTTCATCACATTGATCAATCTCTAATCGTGCTTTTTCTAGCTGGTTCAATCCTATCACCGCCCTTTTACCATACTATTTCTTCTTTGTTTAACAATACCTCTATCACTTTCCCTTGACCATTCGGTAAAATAAAAGATATTTTTCCATTCCTATTTTTTTTATCATTTTCCATTTTATCTATTAGTACTTTTAAAGGAACATTATCAATTTCAAAGGAAATCCCTGTTTTTTTTATGATTTTCTCTATTTGAGAAAAATATAGTTCATCAATATATCCCAATCCTTTTGCCATTAATCCTTCATAATACATACCGATTAATACGGCTTCCCCATGCGTATAGGTTTTATAATTGGTTGCTGCCTCTAGAGCGTGTCCTATTGTATGGCCATAATTCAATATTTTACGAATATTTTCCTCTTTTTCATCCTTGGATATGATATCAGCTTTTATCTCGCAGGATGTTTTAATGACTTTTTTCATAACTTCTTCTTCCAAGTTCATAATATTTAAAAATTTATCGGAAATATATTTAAAAAATTGGTAATCATAAATAATTCCATATTTAATTACTTCACCAACACCACTAATAAGCTCTCTTCTAGGTAATGTCTTCAACGTGTCGATATCAATGACTACTGCCTTTGGCTGATAAAAGCTTCCAACCATATTTTTTCCCACGATCATATTCACTCCTGTTTTTCCCCCAACACTACTATCTACCTGGGATAATAGTGTTGTAGGCACTTGAATAAATGAAATGCCTCTCATATAAATAGAGGCACAGAACCCTGCAATATCTCCAACTACACCTCCACCGATTGCTATTACCATCGATTTCCTAGTTAATCCATACGCTATCATAGAATTTAAAATATTTTCCACAGTACTAAAGCTTTTACTGCTTTCTCCAGGACTAATAGTATATTGATATGTATTTTTTTTATTTAGAAGATGTTTTATTTCCGTATTGAATAATCTACTGACATTCTCATCGGTGATAATGAACCACTTATCTGCTTCCTCTGTGTAAGACTCTATATCCTGCAATAAATCAGTGCCAATATGTATTGGATAGCTGTTTTTCCCTAAATCTATATTTAATCTTTCCATCTCTTTATAATCTCCTCTATGGAATCTGAGCCATATTTTTGCAAAAATTCCTGTGCTAATACAGTTATTGCCACCATTTCTCCTACAACAGATGCTGCTGGCACAGCGCAGGTATCACTTCTTTCTACAGTCGCTAAAGCTTCTTCCTTTGTTTCTATATCCACTGTTTTTAGGGGTTTATATAGAGTTGGAATTGGCTTCATAGCGCATCGTATAACAATATTATTTCCATTGGACATACCACCTTCTATTCCACCTGCATGATTTGTATTCCTATGGTATCCTTTACTTTCGTCATAAAAAATCTCATCGTGGACTAAAGAACCTCTCTTTTGAGCATTTTCAAAGCCGTATCCGATTTCTACTCCTTTGATGGCTTGGATCCCCATTAAAGCATAGGTTAACTTTGCATCTAATTTTCTATCCCATTGGACATAGCTACTAAGACCTGCTGGTACTCCTTTAATGTGTATTTCAAAAATACCCCCTAAAGAATCGCCGTCCTCCTTAGCATTTTTTATCTCTTGAATCATCATTTCTTCAACTTTAGAATCGCAGCATCGCACCTGTGACCCTTCTGCTAATTTTATTCTATCTATATCTGTAACCTTTTCGCCAAGAGATATTCCCCCTATGGCAGTAACATGACTAACTACTTCTATATCAAAATATTGCATTAGCTGCCTAGCTATACTGCCTATTGCGACTCGTACAGCAGTTTCCCTTGCACTACTTCTCTCTAATACATTTCGAATATCTGTAAATCCGTATTTTATAGCTCCTGTTAAATCTGCATGGCCAGGTCTAGGCTTTGTTACTTTCCGTTCTTCACTATTTGTTGATATAGGATTCATATAGGACTTCCAGTTTTCATAATCTTTGTTCTCAATAAGAAAAGAAATAGGACTTCCTATGGTCTTCCCTCCCCTGATTCCGGAAAGAATTGTAACCGTGTCCTTTTCTATTTTCATTCTCCCTCCTCGCCCATAACCTTGCTGTCTCCTAGCCAAATCCTTGTTAATTTCTTCTATGTCTATTTTCACATTGGCAGGGAATCCTTCCAAAACTCCCACTAAACCTTTTCCGTGAGATTCTCCTGCACTAAGTATTCGAAACATATGATCACTCACTTTCCTATTACTTGGTTACTTCCTTTAATTTTTGCTCAAAGCCTGGAAACGATACTGCAATACATTGACTGTTTAGTATTTTTACAGGAGCTTCTGCAAAAAGCCCTGCAACAGCCATTGCCATGGCAATTCGATGATCTCCATAGCTATCAACTGTTCCGCCACCAATTACATTAGGTCCCTCTATTTCCATGCCATCTGGCAGTTCAGTTACCTTTATACCTAATTTTTTCATTTCTGTTACCATAGCAGTAATTCGATTTGATTCCTTAACCTTCAGCTCCTCCGCTCCAGTTATGGTAGTTTTACCTTCTGCTACTGCTGCTATAATTGCAATCACAGGAATCTCATCAATTAATCTAGGTATCATGTCTCCTGTTAAGCAGGTACCTTTTAATTTTGTACCCTTTACAATAATATCTCCTATTTCTTCTCCACCACTTGCAAACACATTATCAACCTCTATATCAGCACCCATATTTCTTAAAACGTCAATAATACCTGTTCTGGTATGGTTCAAACCAACTTTTTCCACAATTAAATTAGAACCAGGCATGGCAGATGCTGCTGCTATAAAGAAGGCAGCTGAGGAAATATCTCCAGGAACATTTATATCTTGTCCGTAAAGCTCTGACTTTCCTACAGTTACTACTCCGTTCTCTGTTTTAATATTTGCTCCTAAGTATTTCAGCATATTTTCCGTATGATCTCTAGAAATAACTTCCTCTCTAACAATGGTATTCCCTTTGCTATACAATCCAGCTAATAATATGGCAGATTTTACTTGTGCGCTGGATACAGGCGATTTATAATCTATAGACTTTAGGTTACCTCCTCTTATAACTAGTGGTGCTAAGTTTCCTTTATCTCTTCCTTCAATACTCGCGCCCATTTGCCTTAAAGGCTCTGCAATCCTTGCCATAGGTCTCTTCCTAAGGGAAGAATCTCCCGTTATAACAGTTAAAAATTCCTGTCCTGATAAAACACCTGAAATTAATCGCATCGTAGTTCCAGAGTTTCCTGCATCTAAAATATCTTCTGGTTCCGTTAGTCCTTGTAAGCCTTTTCCATATACAATTATTTCTTTTCCTTTGTCTTCAATCTTGATTCCTAGTTTACGAAAGCAATCTATAGTACTTAAGCAATCTTCTCCTTTTAAAAACCCTGTTATTTTGCTAGTGCCTTTACTTATACTAGATAACATAATCGCCCTATGGGAGATCGATTTATCTCCTGGCACTGTTATTTTACCATTTATGTTATAAATTCTATTGGTTACGAACATTTTAATTATCTCCTTCACCATATCTCTACATTTTAATTAGATCTTTATTGAATATTATACCATCTGTCCATTAATATTTTTCACTTCATATGCTTAAAATATTTAATTTTAAAAATATACATACATCTTTCTTTAAAACATATAGAGAAATAGACAAGGATAATATGATACAATAATAATAACATAAGGAGGGATCAGCTATGGATCAAAATGCTAAATTTATTATTGATGCTAGAGTGAAGCGAACTATTGAAAATTTAGAAAAAAACAATATGATGGGTTACTTCGTTGAGACAGAGAATGAAGCACTAGAAAAAATAAAGGAATTAGTACATGATGGAAGTACAGTAGGTATTGGTGGAGCTATGACGCTCTTTGAAATAGGTGCTATCGATTTCCTTAGAAAAGGTGATTATCAACTTTTAGACCGATATAAGGAAGGTCTAACACCATCGGATATAAAGGAAGTTTTCAGAAAAAGTTTTTTTGCCGATGCTTATTTGACAAGTAGCAATGCTGTTACTGAAAAAGGTGAGCTTTATAATGTAGATGGAAATGGTAACAGAGTTGCAGCTATGCTATACGGACCAGATCAGGTTATTGTTGTCGTAGGAATCAACAAAATAGTAAAAGATGTGGAACAAGCTATTTTAAGAGTAAAAGAAATAGCCGCCCCTGCAAACAATAAAAGACTTAACAAACCTAATCCCTGTACTAAAATTGGTTATTGTGCCGATTGTAATTCACCAGATAGAATTTGTAATGAATATACTTTAATTAAAAGACAGGGCGTAAAAGGTAGAATTCATGTAATTATCGTTAATAAAGAACTAGGGTATTAAAGAATGCTTAATAAATCCCCATACTTAGTTATAGACTAAATATGGGGATTTTTTTCTAA
>JAEWHG010000068.1 GCA_023387935.1 Bacillota bacterium | reverse complement strand
AGAAAATTATTATAAAAACAAAGAAAAAAATATAATTAATTGGTAGGTGTATACTATTTTGATATAATGGTGAGTAAGGATATAAAAATGATAATTAGAAATTGATTGAAAATTCAATATAAATTATCCAATAAAAAATTCAGCTATTCCAAAGGAGAAAATATGTATGATTAAGAGAATAAAAATAAACTTGATTCTTGTATCCATATTAATAATTTCCTTTGGAATTTTTTATCCAAATATGGCAGAGGGACAAGTAGATTCTATTTTAGAAATAGAAGAAAAACTATCCACAATTTCTGATGAAGAAAAGAAGGTATTGGAGGAACTATTTCTATTGATTCAGGAAATAGAAGCCATGGAAAGGGAAATAGAAAAAGCTTCTGGGGATGTAGAAGTAATAAAGCAGGAAGTTCGTGATTTAGAAAGATCGATAGAATCGGAAACTATCGCCTTTGAGCAAAGAAAAGATGATTTAAAGAAAGTGCTTCAAAGTTATCAAAGAATGGGCGCAAGCTCCTACATAAAAATAATATTAGAGTCAGATAGTATTACAGCACTACTTAGACGAATAAATACAATAAGGGATATAACTCGGAACACAGGGAATCTTTTAGACGAATTAGAGGATAGAAAAGCAAGTTTGGAGCTAGAAAAAATAAATTTAGAAGAAAAGCTTTCTTTTATGGAAAAGGAAGAAGAAAGATTAAAAGAAGCACTGGAAAAAAGCTTAGTGTTAAAGGATGAGATTGAAAATTATCTAACATCTATGGCGGAAGAAAGAGCGTATTATACTGAACATTTAAATAATATTCAATTCGTATGGAATGATCTAAAGCTTATGTTTTATGATGCTACTAAGGAATTTAATCGTATTTTAACAGAGGAAAGCTTACCGGAGGAATCATTAAAAACCAGTATCACTCTGAAAGGGATTAAAGGATTAATCAATGAGAAGGCATTTAATGATATTTTAAGTGAAAGTGATCATTTGCCTAAAATAGAGATTAGCTTTTACAAGAATGAAATAAAAATGAATTTACCAGAAAAATATCTAGTTCTTTCTGGACAATTTACTATTTTAGATGGTAACAAATTAGAGTTTGATGTAAGACGTGGAAGCTTTTTTGAAATGGAGTTAGAAGCTAGTTCAATAGAGGATTTGTTTAAGGAGGGACCTATGGTACTAGATCTTGAGCCAGTTATAGGTAAGAATACAGTACGTTCCATAGAAATATTGGAAGGGTACATAGAATTACTAGTGATACCATCGCTTACTTTATAGCATAGCGCAGTATATTTTTCTTTTTAAAATACGGGGGATGATAAAATGTTTGAAGCAAAAGACTTAAGTTTAGTATATCCAGATGGAACCCTTGCACTAAAAAATATGGATATAAAGATTGAGTTAGGAGAACTAGTATATATAATAGGGCCTAGTGGCTCTGGCAAAACAAGCCTTTTGAAACTATTATTAGGCGTAGAGTATCCAACTACAGGTTCCTTAAATGTTTTAGGACAGAGAATAGCAAAAGATGAAGTAAAAGGAATTAGAGAGTTGCGCAGGGAAATTGGTCCTGTTTTTCAGGAATTTAGATTGATAAAGGGAAGAACTGTTTTAGATAATGTAATGCAAGGTATGAGGTTTATCAATATATCCCATAAGGAATTGAAGCAAAATGCTAGTGAAGCTTTAGTGAAGGTAGGTCTAGAACACAAAGCTCTTTCGAAGGTAGAGAATCTTTCATGGGGGGAGAGGCAAAGGGTTTCCATCGCTAGGGCAGTAGCAAGAAAGCCAGCGTTAATATTAGCAGATGAGCCTACAGGAAATCTAGATAAGGATAACGCATTAAATATATTAGAACTTTTAAATTCCTTTCAAGATCAGAATACTACGGTAGTTATTACTACTCATGCTACCCATTTAATAGATTTTAAAAGAGATACTACTTTAATAGAGGTAGATAGAGGTAGTATTCGAATGGAAAGGCTGGGATTAGCATAGATGAAAATGTATTTTAAGAATATAGGTTATTTTTTTAAGGAAACAAAGTTAGTGCTTGGATTAAATTTAGTTTCTAATCTGCTATCCATTTTTAGCACAGGACTCATATTTCTTATTCTTGCTGCAATAATTTCATCGTGGTGGATAAGTGAAGAAGTTGTAGAAATGATACAACAGGAAGCTGAAATCAGCGTTTATTTCAATGAAAATATTAGAAATGCAGATGTAGTTAAATTAGTAGAAGAAATTACTACGATAGAAGGAGTACTAGATGTTAAGGTTATTGGAGAAGGTGAAGCCTACAATAGAATGGTTGAAATATTAGGTAAAGAAGCTCAAGTATTAAGCTTTTTTGATGATAATCCATTCAGTCCATTTATTGAAGTTAGAATTGACCTGAATAGAATAGACCTAATACTAGGAAAATTAGAGTCAGTTGCTGGAATTGATTATATCAGAGATAATAAACAAGTATTAGACCGTATGAATAGTATTGCAAATGTTTTAAAGTGGAGTGGTTATGTACTAGTAATCGCAGTGGGTATTACAACATTAGTTATTGTTTCCCATATTATTAGACTAGGAATTTATAATAATAGAGAACAAATAAATACATTAAGGCTGCTAGGTGCGCCAGAGTTTTTTATAGCATTTCCTTATTTAATGGTTGGGTTGCTATTGACTTTAGGAGGAGGCTTATTAGCAATTATTTTAATAACATTTATTTTAAAGTACTTTTATTCTTTTGTGACGGGTCCCATTCCATTCATCCCTATACCGTCTATGGACAATGTTTTATTTAATCTAATATCTCTGATTATGGCTTTAGGTGCTATTTTGGGAATTGTAGGTAGCTTAATTGGATTAGGTTCATCAAAATTTGAGTAAAGGTTTAAAAATATAAGATGTTTAAATATAATCTATTAGATATTCTTTATACATTATTTTTGATATAATGGCACTAATAAACTTTATACATAGGAAAGGCGTGACTGTATGATTACAACAATATTATTCGACTTAGACGGTACTTTGCTGCCAATGGATACTGAGTTATTTACAAAACAGTACTTTGCAGAGTTAGG
>JAEWHG010000020.1 GCA_023387935.1 Bacillota bacterium | reverse complement strand
TATGAACGATATGATATATTTCTTCAGCCTTTTCAATATTTCTATTGCATATAATAACTTTGCAGTTCGCCTTTAAACATAGTGAAATAACGATACTCCTTGCAGCTCCTCCAGCTCCTAATATACATATCGTTTTATTCTCTATTTCGATTCCTTCTTGGCATAGCCCATAAATAAATCCTGATCCATCCGTATTGTAACCAATTAGTTTCCCATTCTCGTTTTTTATTGTATTTACAGCGCCAATTAAACTTGCTTCCTTTGTAACTATATCTAAATATTCCATAACTTCAATTTTATGAGGATACGTTATATTAGCGCCTAAATAGCCTAAAGCCTTAATACCTTGTATTGCTTCTCTTAAATCCTGTTTTTTTACAGTATGATTAACATAAACCGTATTTAAGTCATTAACTCTAAATCCATAATTATGTATAAATGGAGAAAAACTGTGCTCTACAGGATCCCCAATAAGAGCAACAGTTTTTGTTTTGCCGTTAATTATCATTTACTTCTCCCCCTTATGATCCTTTAAAACCACCTTCAATACATGTCTTTCTACTTTTCTAACAAAGGTTGTCCACCAAAATTCCTTACCCGCTAGAGGAACTACTAAAACTGTAAACAATTTCATACGATTTCCACCTAAGACATCAGTAAAAATTTGATCTCCAATTACAGCAGTATTATCTATTGTTGTACCCATGGTCTTCATGGCTTTTTTAAATGCACCTGTTCTTGGCTTTGAGGCTCTATGTATGGCTGGTAGTTTTAATTTTTCATTAAAGGTTACAACTCTGTCTTCCGTATTATTAGAAACTAAGCATACTTTGAAGCCTTCCTTTTCTAAATTCAATAACCATTCTTTCGTTTTTTCACTTGCATATTTTATTTCCCAAGATACTAATGTATTATCAATATCTATTATTAATCCCTTAATATTTCTTTCCTTTAGTTTTTCTAAATCTAACTTTAATACTGATTCAACATGCAAATCTGGCGTTAATAAGCTTATCATCTTTATACATCACCTCTTTAACTTATTCAAACATTAGTTTAACATATATTAGCAATAAACCAAACCATTTTTATTATATTAACTAGTATACCCTATATAGCCAATTCATTTGCTGTAAAATTTAAATATGTATATAAATAAGAACCACATCCATTGACGCAATCAAGACTCAAGATGGGCCCCGGAAACCTTGTTGTATTCACAAAAAATAACGATTTAGCCGAAATTTTATTTCCTGCTAAATCGTAGTTTAATTTTTCTATTATTTTTTTCTTAAATAACTCCCTAAATGCATTTTTCCACTTTCCTTGGATGCAAGGGGTGTACTTGTTAATTCCTCACTAGCTTTTTTAATATCCCTACGCATCTCTGCCTCACAGATTGGACAATATTTATGATATGCTGATAACAGTAAACACCCACACCGTAAGCATTGGATATTTAAATGTTCATTAGGAATTTCAATTAACCTTCCATCCTTTACAAAATTATTAATTACATGCACAGGAATTTCTAATCTTTGCTCCATTTCATATGCAGTGGCTCCAGGGAATTCTCTTAAATAATTTCTAATCTTATCAAAAACTTCTTCTATAATTCCATTGCATCTAGAACAATATTCGCGAAGTGAATTCTCATGAATATGTGTTTTACACCGTCTGCAAGTTTTTAATCCTTTTCTTAGTTCCCTCATATTCTCTCCACTTCCTCTTATAATTCATTTTTTTCTAATATTAATATATAGCTACTAATTAATATACCATTATATGAGATATAAGGAAATAGTAGAAATTTCCTATTAATTGTAGATTATATTTAAAATACAATAATAAACAACCATTATCATATATGATAAGATTTTATATGATAAATTTTAACTATAATACATTTCAGCTATAATTTTTCAAGAAACTCAACTATTTAGATAATCTTTTCAATAGCTTGAAAACATCAAAGGATGTTTTATTATAAATTTTGTTATAGGCATACTTCTTTGGGTTCCTTACCCAGCCCCATCCCCTAGGCATTTTTAGTCCTGCTCTATGAACTAATTGCCTTTTAACACTTGTTCTTGCAGAAATTCTTTTCTTAAGACTTGGCTTTCTCATACCAATTTTCATTAAAGATCAGCTCCATTCATTTGTTTAGAAAATTTTTATATACCTAAATTAAAGTGTCATATCATGTCCATATCTCATTAAAAATTCTTGTCGTTTCGTATAATCTGGTAAAATGCTTCCAACCCGTCTCCAAAATGACCGATCATGATTCATATGAATAAGATGACATAGTTCATGCACGATTACATAATCTATAATTTCAACTGGAGCCATTGCTAACCTATAATTAAATGTTATTTTCTTATTTGAATTACAACTTCCCCACTGATTTTTAGACTCTACTATTTCAATGACTTTGGGTTTTACCTTCAGTTGTTGTTGATATATCTTTATTCTCTCTCCTATGATTTTCTTGCAACTAGAAATATAGAATTTTTTTAGTTTGATTTTTAATTCTTCTTCCCCTAATTCACTAGTGTCTATTAATTCGTGAAGAAAATACTCTTTTCCTAGATAAAGGAATCTTCCTTGATCATTATAGATTTTAAACTTGGGTTTCTCTTTAGTCTTTGAAATCTCATCTAATTTCTCTTTTATAGCTTTTCTATTCTGATTTACAGCATTCATTATAATATCTTCACTTGTATTTTTAGGTGCTTTAACTGTTATAAGTCCTATTGAATCTATTTCTATTGATATTTTCTTACGTTTTCCATATTGAACATCAAATTCTATTACACTACCATCAATTTCAATTCTCATAAATACCTTCCTATATTAAGACTGTAATACTTATTTCTTTTGCATCATCTTTATATTATGCGTTAAATATATGCGTGCCTTATTTTTTATATAAATTTTATTATACATATTTATCGAGCCATATTACTGCAGATTCTACCATTCTAATACTGATATGATGATTCATATTTTTGTACTCTTCTAACTTAATTTTTTCAGGATGATCTTCGTATAATGAATAAATTTCTTTATAAAAAGATCGCTGTATATCAATAGGCACTGATGTATCTGCATCGCCATGCAACATTAAAATTGGCCTAGGGTAAAACGTATCCTTATAAGTCAAAGGGTCAAATTCTTTTAATTCTTCTTCATACATATTATACGCTCCATCTAATTCTTCCATCTGTTGGAACATGGCTATTGCTTTTTTCCAGGCGCTTGCTCCATTTAAACATACTAATAATTTAATATCCTGATTTCTTGCAAAAATGCTAGAAACAATAAATCCTCCCATTGAATTTCCAGATACTGCAATTCTGTTTTTATCCACATCATATAATTCTTCAGCTTCTTGTCTTATCCGATTAAACTCCTTAACAGATTGGACAATAATTTTAGGAAAATATTCTTTTAAATCATTAGGGCTATAATCACTTAGTGGATTTCTATCTCCATGATAATTAGAGTCTGGCAAAATAACCTGATAGCCATATTGAGCTATAGTGGTTGCAAAAAATTGATGTTTTTCTTTTTTAGAACTCCATCCATGATAATGAAATAATGTTGGTAATTTTCCACTAAAGGATGTTGGTCGCACTAATAAACACGGTATATTATTTAGCATAATTTTTTTTACTTCAATTAAATATGGTGATCTCAATTAACTTCACTCCTTTAAGTAAATCCATTCTTCTAGTAGATGGTTCAAATTATTTTCAAGACTACTTTTTTCATTGTACAAATCGTTTAACTTATTAAAATCTGTTTCATTCATTTTAATTTCTTTCTCCTTTTCAGAAATTAAATTCTCATATCTACTAATTTCGTTCTCTATTGCTTTTATCCTCTTTTCATTTGTTTTGTCAGTTACATTTCTAATACCCTCTTTAGACCTATTCGTTAGAATTTTATCTTTTTCCTTATTTTGAGAATCCAATAAATTAACCTGCTTTTCTATTATTTTTTTATCTCTATAATAATCATAGTTTCCTAAATACGTTATTAAATTTTTATTACAAAGCTCTACAACTTTATTTGCCAGCTTATTAATAAAATATCTATCATGAGATATAAAGATTATTGTGCCT
>JAEWHG010000071.1 GCA_023387935.1 Bacillota bacterium | reverse complement strand
GGAATAATTGTTTTGTTAATTTTACCACAATATAGGAGGAATTTAGCATGTTACATCATTTTATTGAACTAGTAGTACCTAATATCATCTATCTATTAGAAATCTTCGGAGTATTTATAATTACTTTCACCGGTATCAAATGCTTTATTAGATATGCATTAAGAGGATTTGACCTTAGCGATGATGTTATAAAGATCGAACTTGCAAGAGCATTATCTCTAGGACTTACATTTTTATTAGGTGGAGAAATTTTATCAACCATGTTCGCTAAAGACTTACAACATATTTTTATAATTGTAGGTATTGTTGTTATAAGGGTTGCTATTACTTACGTACTTCATTGGGAAATTTCATCGGATATGGCACACTGTAACTCCTTTTCAACATTAAAAGAAAGAATAGCTTGTAGGCAAGATGTTTTACAACAAAAAATGAATGAAGATCATTAGATAAAAAATAAAACCCGCTATATAGTGGGTTTTATTTTTATCTAATGACTATTCTAAATTGAAAATTTCTTTTTTCCTTTCTTTACAATAAGTGCAAAGAATAATAATATTACTGAGGATATTACAATAGTTCCACCAGGCGCTAAATCACCATAAAATGAAATCGAAAGCCCTAATAATACGGATAATACACCAAATATTATGGAGTATATGAAGGTCTCTTTAAAGCTTTTTGCAATTTGCAAACTAGCAGCTACAGGTATTATCATAAGAGATGATATTAATAATGCTCCAACAATCCTCATAGATATAGCAATTGTCATTGCAACTAATATTGTAAAGTAAAGATTAACCAATTTTATTGGAACTCCTGCCAGTTTTGCAGCTTCCTCATCAAATGCCATATAAAACAATGCTTTATAAAATACTATGATTGAAAAAATAATAAAAATCCCTAGGATGGAGATTACCAAAATGTCCTGCTCTGATACTAACCCAATGCTCCCAAATAAATAACTATATATAGCAGCGTTTGAATTACCCAAACTAATAAGTATCGTAGCTAATCCGATTCCAATTGAAAGCATAATTGCTATAGAAAGTTCTGCATACTGTTCATATTCCTTTCGAAGTTTTTCTATACCTAAAGCGCCTAAAATAGAAAATCCTAGAGCAGAATAAATTGGGTATATACCACCCAAAATACCGCCAGCTACTCCTGCTAGGGCTACATGGGATAGCGTATCACCTATCATTGACATTCTCCTTAAAACTAGAAAAACTCCTATGGCAGGACAAATAATAGCAACTATTATTCCTGCTAAAAAAGCTCTCTGCATAAAGCCATAACTCAACATTTCTAACATAATTATTCCCCTCTTTATTAATGCCTATGGTGCAATAAACTAGAATCTTTTCCATAAACTTCTTTAATATATTCTTGTTCATTAAAACCATCGGACGAATGCACGAATACCTTTTTGTTACCAACGCAGGCCACCCTATTTGCTCTATTAGTGATTACTCCAATATCATGGGATACCATAATCAAAGTAATTCCAAGTTCTTTATTCAACTTTTCCATAAGTCCATAAAACTGCTCTTGGGACTGGACATCCACTCCAATTAAAGGTTCATCCATAAAAATAATTTCAGGATTACTAATAAGTGTACGAGCAATAAAAACCCTCTGCTGCTGACCACCAGAAAGGTTCCCTATTAAATGCTTTTCGTATTGAGCCATATTAACTACTTCTAATACTTGTTTTATTTTTTGCTTGTGTTCTTTACTTATGAACTTAAAAAATCCCATCTTACTGTATAGATTAGCACCTACAATTTCTTCAACCGTTGCAGGAAAAGCAGAATTAAAATCTCTTACTCTTTGAGATATATACCCTATCCTGCCCCACTGATTAAAATTTTCAATTGGAGCACCTAATAAGCTTATACTTCCTTTTTGTGGCTTTAAAATTCCAAGCATAAGTTTTAACAGGGTACTTTTTGCAGAACCGTTTGGTCCTACAATCCCCAGAAAATCTCCTCTATAAATATTCAAACTGATATCCTCTAAGATGGTTTTTTCATCATAACCGAAATATATATTATTTGCTTCTAAGATTTTTTCCATCTACTTCACCAAAGCTTTCTTTAACGCATCTAAATTATCATACATAATAGAAATATAGTCGTCCCCATTATTCCTTTGATCCTCTGTCAAACCTTCTACATTATATAATGTTAAAATATCTAATCCAGCTTCATCCGCTAAAATTTCTGCTGTCTTAACATTTGCTAGAGCTTCAAAAAATACGTAATTGATTTTATTTCTCCTTGCAATTTCAGTAAGTTCTGCCAATCTTTTAGGATTTGGCTCTGCATTAGGAGAAATTCCTGCAATTGCAATTTCTTCTATATTATATCTTTTAGCTAAATATCCAAAAGCAGAATGGGATACGATTATCTTTCTTTCTTCAGCATCTTTTAGTCCTTCAATAAATGCATTGTCTAATTCTTCTAAGTCCCCTTTGAAGCTACTGTAATTGCTTTCATAAACATCCTTATTTGCAGAATCTATATCTATAAAAGCCTCTTTAATAGCCTGAGAAATATTTATTACATTAATCGGATCTACCCAAATATGAGGGTCATATTGCCCATGGTTGTGATCCTCTTCCTCGTGATTGTGACCAGTATGGTCTTCTTCATCGTAATAAATAACTTCTACTGTTTTACTAGCATCTATCAATTTAATATCCTTACCTTCTAATAGAGTAAGAACTTTATCTAGCCAAGGCTCCATATCCAGTCCATTATAAATAAAAATATCTGCCTTCTCAAGTTTTGCTATGGTCTTAGGTGAGGGTTCAAAGCTATGTGGCTCTGTTCCTGCTGGTACGATAGTTGAAATTTGAACATTATCCCCTCCTACTTTTTGTGCAAAATCATAATAGGGATAAAAGCTCACAAATACCTTTATTACATCTGCTTTTCCTTCTACTTTCTCACGGATTTCAACAGTGGCTGGATCCTTGGTACAACCTACTAAGACAAGTGAGATGATAATTAAAAATATAAATATCCTTTGTAAGCTATGTTTCATAATTTACCTCCTAAAGCCTCCATATAGTTCAGCATTTTTATCTTAATATAGATTATATCCCTTTTTCTATGTAATTAAAATAAGATTCTTTTATAAGCATAAAAACAAATAAAGCAGCATAGCTGCTTTATTTAAGAAACTCTATTCTTCTATTTTCTTTTTTCTGTATATTATAGTTGCAATTACAATACTGAATTCATATAAAATTATCATAGGAAGTGCCATCATACTTTGGGACACAACATCTGGAGGTGTCAAAATCGCTGCAACTACAAATATTCCTAAAATAACCATTTTTCTATATCTCTTAAATGTGTTCGGTGCAACTAATCCTAGCTGTGTCAGTAAAATTACGATTAAAGGTAATTCAAATACCAATCCAAATGATAATAAGATAGAACTGATATAGCTAATATAACTTGAAAATGAAAATAGAGGTTCGATATCATTTGCAGACATTGTAACAAAAAATCGAATCGTCATAGGGATAATTATATAGTATGCAAATACAATTCCTAGTAGTAAAAATATAATCCCCATGAACATTGCAAAAAGCACATATCTCTTTTCCTTATCCTTTAGTCCTGGCTTAATAAACATCCATATCTGAAACAAAACAATAGGTGAAGCTACTACTAATCCCAGAACTAAAGAAACCTTAACGTATGCAATAAAAAGTTCTGGAGGACTTAAGTAAATGAAATCTAATCCTTCAGCAGGTTTCACAATAAGTTCTACAATATCATCAATAAAATTGTAGCATGCCATTGTGCCTAAAATAATAGCAATAGCGGAAATAATAAGCCTTTTCCTCAATTCACCTAAATGCTCCACTAAAGTTAACCGAATTTCATTATTTGCCATAACAACCCTCCTAATATTTGCCAAAATGACAATTCGGGAAAGTGCAAATCTTACACTTCAAGCATTGTCCACCATATCCCATTCTTGTTATATCACGTCTCACAATTTTCTCTCCTGCCATAACTCTCGGTAGTAAAATATCGAAAGCTGTAGTGGCAGAAAACATAACGCATCCAGGAAGACCGAAAACTGGAATTCCATCTAAATAAGCAAAAAGAAGCATTGCGCCTGGAAGAACAGGGGTTCCATAAGAAATAATATTAGCACCTGTGGCCTTAATAGCACCTGGCGTTTTATCATCCGGGTCTACTGACATACCTCCAGTAACTACAATAAGTTCTGCACCCATTTCTTTATATTTTATTACAGCTTCTTTAATGGTATCTAACTCATCGGGTACTATAGTTTTATAATTGACCTTACTTCCAAATGCTTCTAATTTTTTCTCAATAACAGGACCAAATTTATCTTCTATTCTCCCCTTATAAACCTCGCTACCAGTAACGATTAATGCAGTATTTAGTTCCTTAAAAGATTTAACCTGGAAAATAGGTCCATGTTCTTTTAACATTTTTTCAGCAGCATCTATTTGTTCACGCTTTATAATAAGAGGAATAACTCTACATCCTCCTATAAGTCCATCTTCTTCTATTGTTCTATCTCCGTGAATTGTAGCTAAGCAAATATCACCTAAGTCATTAATTTCATCTAATAAATCCCTATTTATTTTTAGTAGTCCATTGTATTCTGCCTTCAGATCAATCTTACCTTCTTTAGGTGCAGCAAATTTAACGCCTTCACCACAAATTAGCTTGCCTAATGTTATAGCTGCTTCATCTTCATGTAGTTCATCTTCATTTAACTCAAATATATAAATATGCTCTTTCCCTATTCTTAGTAATCTTTCTATATCACTTTCTTGAATAACATGACCTTTTTTAAATGCTACTCCCTTAAATTCTCCTGGAACAATTTCAGTAATATCATGCCCTAGAACCATACCAATAGCTTCTTCTGTTTTTACTACCTTCATTTTCTCACCTCATCTAAATAGTTTCAATCTATATCCATATAAAAAATATATTAAGAGTATTAAATAGAAGCTAACTTATTTCTTAAAGCTTCTTTTTTATCGCATATCGGACACTGTTTTTCATCATTAATAGGCATAAAATCTTTACTGCAGGAACAACATTTTGTTAAAAGAACTTGTTTTTTTAAACTATATATATATAAATCTCCTACTGCTAAATTGCCCTCTTCTATTGCATTTTGAGAACACTTAGTTACGCATTTCCCACATTGATAGCATTTTCCTGCATTATGATATATATTTAATTTCCCTTCTTTCTTTTCAATTTTCCAAGCTTCATATGGACAAGTAGTTTTGCAATTCCCACATCCATTACAGCTATTATTAATATTCCAAGTTCTCAATAAAGACTTATTCCCAATTAAATTATGTTTCGGCAAGTCTGATTTTCCTTGTATTCCATCTAATAAAATTTTTCGGATTGACAAATAACTATCCTTATCGCTAACTATTGTGTCTACTACGTTCGTTGCCACATTGCTAGATTCTTTTCTAAATAAAGAAAATAAATCTCTTCTAGATATACTTTTCTCAGATAAATTATTTAAATTTTCTTCATCAAAAATAATTTCATATTTTGGATTGATTCCAATTGATTTTACAAAACTTTCTGCCTTAGTAAGTGATTCAAAAAACAATGAACTATTGTCCATAACTATTTCACAGTTTTTACATCTACTTGTATTAAAATAAAATAATTTATCTTCATGCATAATAAATAGTGCAGCTAATAGTTCTGGATGGAAAGCATGTAAACAGGTTAATTTTAGTGTTCCTTTTCCACCTTTTTTAGAACAAGAAAATATAATATTGTCCTTATCTTTTATCGTACGAAGAATATTTTCTTCTCCTAAGCCTCCCATATTAATTGCTTGAGTAGGGCATGCAGCTCTACATATACCACAACTATTACATAAATTTTTATTAAAACTAATTGCATCAGATTCTAATTTTATAGCTGCTTTAGAACACGTGTCTTTGCATTTAGTACATTTATTAGAGGACAAATTAAGTTGAAGGCACTTTTGAGGTTCTATATGTGGATAATGCTCCACTGTCAATTTTTCTAGTATATATTCCATCAACATTATATTTCACCTCTCTAAATAGAATTAGAATTGCAACAAATATTATACTATATTATCGAATCTTATTTTATTTCTTCTAATTTAATAATAGAACAAAAATGCCACTTTGTCAATTTTTTATCGATTTGATTTTAGGTAATAAATATTATTATTTAATATAATAACATTATACTTTTTTTCAAATTCTATCAATAGTTAAAATATTATATTTTCCTATATAACAAAATATAGAAGAGCCTAAGGCTCTTCTATATTTTTATTAATCATATTAAAAATTAGATTATTTAGGAAGTAGGTTCAGTTTTTCTAATTCGTCTGCTACGTCTTTTAAGTTTAATCTTTCTAAAGTAGCTCTTGTAGGTGCTCCTGTTTTTTCATCCCATCCGTATTCTTTATACAACATTGTAAGTGCTAATTGCATATCATCTCTATCCATGATAACTGTTCCTTCTGTGAATGGTTTTGCATCTGGATTTTTCGTATCGATATATGCCCACTCAGGAATAATATCATGTTCGTTACGCATATCTATAGTGTTCATATTCTTTATAGTTAATGCTCTATGCATAGTAGCAATTCTTTCAGCAGCTAAATCTAACTCTTCTTCTGAAGTTTCAATTCCTGTTGCTAAGCTAAAGAATTTAGCCTCTAAAGCTGTATCTCCTCTGTAATTTCTTTCCTTAGAAGGAGAAGCTGTCATTGGCCATACCCAGTTACATAATGTAATAGAGTCGTGTAGGAAGTTTCTATCTAATGACCATTTTGCAAATTTAGCTTTGTACTCATTCATTGGTGTATAATTCTTTGGAGCATCTAATGCATCTCCTGAACCAAATTTTTCAGCTACAATTTCTTTTAAAACTTCAATTGGAAGTCCATTATCAAGTAAGTTCATATGAGTATGAGAGTTCGCATCTCTGTTAAACATAATGTTAACAAGTACTCCTACTTGAGCACCAGCTTCATTACTGTGGTGTTTAGGGAATGCCATTTTAGACCAAATATTGTTTCCAGAACCATCCCAATATTCTTTTCCTAGATTCCACTCTTGGTCTAACCAATATGGTCCTTGTGCTACCTTCCAGAATTCCCCTTCTTTTAAAGCAATTCTTCTATAGAATTCTAATAAGAATGCAGGGTCTCCCGATTCCGCTTGATCCCAAGCTATACTATCATATTCTTCTTTTGGAAGAACTTCTTTAAACTTACCAGAAGTAAGCATATATCTAAAGTCTCTTCCTAACTGACCATAGTTACTCCAGATACCGTAGTCATCTGCAAGTCTTGATCCTAAACTTTTAATTATTAATTCTTGTTCTGTACCAGTCCAGTTCACATTCATAACTGTACCTGGATTAATAAATCCGATACATGTACTAGTTGCATAAGGAGTTAAGCCATATTTTTCAAGCTCTGGCACCTTTAAGTTAGACTGGCAACGGATAGGACAAGAATGACATCCCCCCATTTTAATTGTTCTTGATTCTGCTACTTCACCTAAGTCAAATATTGCTTTTTGTGTACGAAGACCTACTGTGTTTGGATCTCCTTGACGACATTCTCCAGTTTCTACTGGTGGCTCAGCTGCTCCCCAGAATAAACCTGGTTGTCCTGTCCAACGACTTCCTGTCCAGTGATACTCTGCCCACGGCTGAGGTGTGCTTGGTACAACGTGTTGGTTGTTAGATCCAATAATATCTGTCATCATAAATCTATTCAGCTTTAGCCACTCTTGAGCCTTACCTTCTGCAATTTTAACTGATCCAGTTCCTTTAATTCCAATAGCCTTTAATTTTTTAGAACCGAATACACCACCGTGTCCACCAGCAGAATGGTTCACAGTGTTTACGAAAGAAGATAAATTAATTAAATTTTCTCCAGCTTGACCTATAGCTCCGATACAGGCTTCTTTGCCTAAAACATCGTGTAATGCTTTTTCTGTATCAACAGTTCCTTTACCCCATAAATGACTAGCATCTTCAATAGATACTTTATCGTCTTCAATTTTTAACCATACTGGTGTTTGAGAAGCTCCCTCTACAATGATACCATCCCATCCTGCAAACTTTAAGATTGGTCCAAAGTTTCCACCCATATGGCTATCTGTTACTGCATGATATGGGTTCGTAGGTGAAAGTGATGTAATATTTGTTCTACCACTACAAGGTACTCCAGCACCTGTAAAAGGTCCAACACCAATTACTATTTTATTTGCTTCATCGAATGCCTTTGTTCCTTGAGGAACTTCATCGAATATGATCTTATATCCAAAGCCTGCGCCTCCGATAAAATCCGTATATTTCATAGTATCTTCTACAACAATACTATTTGTAGTTAGATTTACTCTTAACATCTTTCCTGTCCATCCAGTAATTTTAGACATTATTATTCCCCCTATCTATAAAATAAAAATAAAGATTTAAGCCTCTAAGTTTTAACAGATGTTTTATTTATTGAATATCAAATAATTATAATAAACAATCCTATTGAATTCTTATTTGACAAACATTAATGAATCTATGCAAAAATATATCCTTTTCTTTTTGCTGCTGCTGTTACTTCTTCCCAAGGTATTATTTTTAATGCTCCTGTAATACAGTTTTCTGCACATGCTCCACATAAAATACACTTTGTAGATTTTTTATCTTCTGGATCTACTGTAGGCATATTCCATGGACAGGCAGTTGTACAAGCACCACAACCAACACATTTACTTTCATCAATTGTCCAAGCTCCAAATGGTTTTTCTTGTAAAGAAATAGCGTCTACTGGACAGGCAGCTGCACATTTAGGCTCTCCATTTTCTGTTTTGCATTCGCTACTTTGCTTACATGTTTCTGGTGTCATAAGGAAGTTACCATAATAGCCATCAGCAGCACGGTAATCATCTTTTATTTCTGTACCATAATTATAATTTCTACTTACCTTTACTCTAGAAATAAGTGGATGAATTTTTCCGTCGTTTGATGCTGTACAAACCATTTCACATCTTTGACATCCTACACACTTGTTTCTTTCTGCTATAAGTATACCTTTAGCAGTTATAGCTGCAGTAGCGCCTTTTACGTCAGTATTAGAACATCCTAGTAGGTTCAGAACAGAAGCAGTAACAGTTATACCTGCAATACCTTTTCCACTAACCTTTAAAAATTCTCTTCTAGTTCTCAATGTTTCTAAAAAATCTTCAATTTCTCTTTCAAACATAAGGACTCTCCCCCCTAATTTAAATTTGCTACTATATTTACTTCTAGTTAGTTCGTTATTTATCAAACCAACTAGTGTGAAAAATTAAAAGTATTTATAAAAATAAATTTTATATTAATAAATACTTATTCAAACTTAATAATGAAAATAACTAATTATTATAAACTATAATAGAATAAGAAGTTATCTTAATCATACAATTATTAGCCAAACTAGTGATTATAAATTTGTCATATTTGGTATAAATAATTGTTTTTAGCTATTTGTATAAATTTAAATGATGGATATAAATTAAATTTATATCACACTTATAATATAATTAATTAATTATCATTTGTCAATATATCTTATTATTAAAAAGTAAAATCTATGAAATAAAATTACTTGCGATATTAATATTTTTTTAAATTTTCATTGTTTTCACCTTTAAATCTGGTATAATTAACTTAAAAATTGATTGTTATATAATAATCAATTATATGCTCATGCTTATTATTTAAAAAAATATATAGAAATGGGTGATCATCTAATATGTTTGAAAATATTTATGAAAATTTATTAAAAGACTTAAATAATGGTAAGGAATCAGCTTTATTGACATTTATGAAACCAAAAGATTTAAAAAAAGGATCTATTGAAAAAAAATTATATATATCTAAATCTAAATTAAAAGAGGATTCTTATCTCATCGATTCGGATCTTAAAAATGAAATATTCAATGCTTTTTCAACTGGTAACCCATCGC
>JAEWHG010000046.1 GCA_023387935.1 Bacillota bacterium | reverse complement strand
CCTAGAGATATTGCTATTATAATTATATCTTCTATTGTAGTTTTCATAGCTATGAGAAATGGTATAAAAATGATGCTAGAGAAAGTTAAAGCAAAGGAGGTTGAAAAATAATGAATACTATTTATTCCATGTTGGTACTAGCACTTATTTTTTCAACTCCTATTATGATAACTGCTTTAGGTGGGTTATTTTCTGAACGTAGTGGAGTAGTTAATATAGCACTTGATGGTTTAATGATGTTTGGTGGCTTTGGAGCTGCTACTGCACTTGTTTTTTTAGAAAAATCAACATCTTTAGCACCGTGGATAGCGATAGTTATTGGGATGGTTGTAGGAGCTTTAATATCAGTTATTCACGCATATCTAAGTATAGATCTAAATGCAGATCAGATAATATCAGGAACTGCAATTAATTTATTAGCAACAGGTGTAACTATTTATTTAGCTCAAATTATATTTGATCAACAAAGAACGCCCAATTTTGTTAGAAGTTTTAGAAAAACTACCTATCCGGTATTAAGTGATATACCAGTAATCGGGGATATTTTCTTTACAAATATTTATCCAACCGTATATCTTGCTTTCCTTCTAATAATAATTGGTTGGTATATTGTGTATAAAACTCCTTTTGGACTAAGATTAAGGGCATCGGGGGAAAATCCTCATGCTGTTGACAGTATGGGTATTAGTGTAAGAAAAATGAGATATATTGGGGTTATAATATCGGGAGCCCTTGCGGGTCTTGGTGGTGGAATCCTTGTATTAACTCAAGATACACAGTATACGGTTATGAGTATCAGCGGTACAGGCTTTATAGCCTTGGCAGCATTAGTATTTGGTAGATGGAAACCATCTGGGATTCTTGGTGCAAGTTTATTCTTTGGATTCTCGAAGATATTTAGTATATACTCTAATAGTTTTTCACTATTAAAAAAACTACCTAACGAATTTTTCTTTGCATTGCCTTATTTATTAACCATAGTAGCCTTAGTGGTGTTCAGTAGACAATCTGTTGGGCCTAAAGCAGCCGGCAAGTCATATGATAAGGGACAAAGATAATAATTAATTATAATTTATAAATCCTCACTAGTTAAATTATGATAGATATGTTTTGATATCTTTCACAATGTTACTCGGCCTAGTGAGGATTTTGTTCTTTGTATACACGTATACAAAGTCATGCAATTTACATGCCAAATTTATTAAAAATTTAAAAATACTTTCTTAAGTCACAGATAAATGGTATAATGGTAATATAATAAATCTTAAGAATTCTTAAGAAGGGTGATTTATATGAAAATGGGATTTAACCTGCAGTTAGAGCAATCTCAAAAATTAATTATGACTCCTCAGTTACAACAGGCAATTCAAATTTTACAGTTTAATTCACTGGAGTTAGATGAATTTATTGCTGATCAATTAGATAAAAATCCTGTATTGGAAGCAAACGTGGAGAAAGAAGGCTTAGAAGTATCTGATTTAAAATCTAAGGAAGATAAAATTAAAGAGATTAATTGGAAAGAATATATTGAAGATTTTAATAACTATTCGTACACAAAGGACAGTTATTATAATGAAGAAAATGATTTTAATTATGAAAATATTATTTCTAAGGAATCCTCATTGCAGGAATATCTCCTATTCCAATACCATTTAACATTGTTGGATAAAAAACATTTTGAAATTGGAGAATATATCATAAATAGTTTAGATGATAGAGGGTATTTGACAGTTACTGTTAAAGAAATTGCTGATTATTTTAAAGAAGAAGATAATACAGTAGAAAGTATTTTACAAGTAATTCAGACCTTTGATCCACCTGGTATAGGTGCTAGAAATATAGAAGAATGTTTGATGTTGCAGCTTCGATTTTTAGAGATAGATGATGAAAAGCTTTATACACTGATCGAAGATTATCTTCCTGAAATAGCTTCAAATAAATTTCCATATATAGCGAAACAATTAGGCGTTAGTATTGAACAAATTCAAGAATACTGTGATTTCATAAAGACTCTTGATCCAAAACCGGGTAGAATGTTTGCAACAAATCTCAATAGATATATAACGCCAGATGTTGTAGTTAAAAAAATAGATAATGAATATGTTATAATGACGAATGATTCCAGCGGACCACAATTAAGAATTAGAGAAGACTACAAAAATATGATAATGTCTGGTGATGAAAATTCAGATGTTGTTAAATTTTTAAATAATCAATTTAACTCTGCTGCTTGGTTAATCAGAAGCATTGATCAAAGAAAACAAACGATTTATAAAGTGGCAGAAGTTGTAGTAAGAAAGCAGAAAGCTTTTTTTGATAGAGGTAAAAAGTATTTAGTTCCAATGACATTAAAGGAAATTGCAGATGAGATTGATGTCCATGAGTCAACGGTAAGTAGAGCTACGAATGGAAAATATATGGAAACTCCTCTTGGAACATTTGAATTAAAATACTTTTTCTCGGGTGGAGTTGAAGGAGCTCAAGGTGTAGGTATTTCATCTGAGAGCATAAAAAGCTTTATTCAAGATATAATTAATGAAGAAAATCCTAAAAAGCCTTTAAGTGATGATAAAATAGTTGATAAGTTAGCTTTAAAAGGCATTAGTATATCAAGAAGAACTGTAGCTAAGTATAGAGACGAGATGGGTATATTATCGTCTTCCAAAAGGAAAAGATATTAAATAAATCCATGGACCTAGAATGATTAAAATCCTATTACAATAGGAATAATTGTTCTAGGTTTTTTATATAAAATTTATCGCTAGAATAGTTGCTAGTATTTTACTGTTAGTGTATAATATAAATATAACGGGACATAAATTGCACAACGGGGACTAAAATAGTCCCAATTGCGAAGGGGGGTAGTTCGTGAAAGAAATTATTGATCTTCAGAGAAAAATTGCACCAGAAATTCTGCCAATGATAGAGAAAAGATATAACATTCTTAGAAACATATGTATGATGCAGCCTATAGGAAGAAGAAATTTAGCTACTAAGTTATCCATAGGTGAACGCATAATAAGAAGCGAAGTAGATATTTTGCGAAATCAGGGATTGGTAGATATAGAGCCAGCAGGTATGACTATTACATATGAGGGCAAAACTGTAGTAGAGGAACTAAAAGAATTCATATATTCTATACGTGGAATTGATGAAATTCAAGAAAGACTTAGAGAAAAGTTGGGAATAAGTAAAGTAATAGTGGTACCAGGGAATGTAGATAATGATGAATTAGTGTTAAATGATTTGGGTAAAGCAGCAGCAAAGCTAATCGAACAATTTGCAACTAATGATGTAAAAATAGGTATCACAGGTGGCAATACTATGGCGGCTGTTTCTAAAGAAATAACACAGCATACTAAAAAGCAAAATATAAAAATTGTTCCTGCTAGGGGAGGTCTTGGAAAGCATGTTGAGACTCAAGCAAATACCATAGCAGCAAACATGGCAAGTAGATTAAATGGAAGCTATGAGCTACTACATGCATCGGATACATTAAGCAATAAAACTATGGAAATACTCTTGCAAGATCGTGAAATTAAACGAGTAGTTGAAAGTATAAAATCCGTAGATTTGTTAATATTTGGGATAGGAAGAGCAGATACTATGGCAAAGAGACGTGATCTTCCTAAGGAAATAATAGAAAAGCTTGAAAATGAAGAAGCTGTTTCTGAAGCCTTCGGTTATTATTTTGATCGAGAAGGCAATATCGTTCATGAAACAAAGACAATAGGAATTAGTTTTGAAGATTTTCAAAAAGTTCCTAATTCAATAGGGATTGCAGGCGGTTCTAATAAGGCAGAAGCCATACTTGCAATTACAAGCTTGAGAAAATCTATAATATTGGTAACAGATGAAGCTGCTGCCACAAAAATATTAGAAAAATTTTAAAAATTATGGGAGGTTATATTATGAGTATTAAAGTAGCAATAAACGGTTTTGGAAGAATTGGAAGAAATGTATTTAAAATAGCTAATGAAGTAAAAAAGGATTGGGAAATTGTAGCTATTAATGATTTAACAGATCCCAAAACATTAGCGCATTTATTAAAGTATGATAGCTTATTTGGAAAATTTAATGGAGAAGTGGATTATAAAGAAGATGTAATCATAGTGAATGGAAAGGAAATTAAGATCTTTGCAGAAAAGGACCCAGAAAAATTACCTTGGGGAGAATTAGGCGTAGATATAGTTATAGAATCAACAGGTATCTTTAGAAGTAAAAAAGATGCTTCAAAACATATAACAGCAGGTGCTAAAAAAGTAATTATTACTTCACCTGCTAAGGACGAAGATATTACAATCGTTATGGGTGTAAATGAGGAAAAGTATGATCCTGATAATCACAATGTAATTTCGAATGCTTCTTGTACAACGAACTGTATTGCACCTTTAGCAAAGGTATTGGATGAAAATTTTACTATTAAAAAAGGGCTAATGACTACAATACATGCTTATACAAACGATCAAAAAATATTAGATCTACCTCATAGTGATTTAAGAAGGGCAAGAGCAGCAGGAGAATCAATTATACCGACAACTACAGGTGCGGCAGAAGCGGTTGCCTTAGTACTTCCTCAATTAAAGGGTAAGCTAAGTGGTATGGCTATGAGAGTTCCTACACCGACAGTATCTGTAGTAGATTTAGTATTAGAACTTGAAAAAGAAGTAGATAAAGAAGAAGTAAATAAATTATTTAAGGAAGCTGCAAAAGGTAGCCTAAAGGGTATATTAGAGTACTCTGACGAGCCTTTAGTTTCTGTTGATTATAAGCAAGACCCTCATTCAACAATAATAGACGGGCTAAGCACAATGACAATGGAGGGGACTATGGTAAAGGTATTAGCGTGGTACGATAATGAATGGGGTTATTCAGCTAGGGTAGTTGATTTAGTTACTTATATAGTAAATAAAGGCTTATAAGAAATACTCATTTAAATTCTATTATAATTTAATAAGATCATTGATAGAATGAATTTAGGGAAAGTATATATTGCTATAGTATATACTTTCCTATTCTATAAAAAAGTATATTAAATATTGTGTTCAAGGATTTAATTTTTCCAAAAAATATGGTAACATATACATATAAATAACATATACTATTTGTTTAATATTATATACTAATTAAATATTTCTTTTAAGCACTTGAGATTTTAAGTTTTTCCTAAAATCGAGTGTGACACAAATTTTATTTTAAGCACTTGAAATTTTAAGTTTTGTTTAAAATTGAGTGCGACATAAAATTTGTGAGATTAAACGAACAAATTTTATTTTTCCAAGGAGGTATAGGTGTAAATGCTTAGAAAAAAAACTTTAGAGGACCTAGAAGTTCAAGGTAAGAAAGTATTGGTAAGATGTGATTTTAATGTTCCTATGGATAAGGAAGGAAATATTACGGACGACATAAGAATTAGGGCTGCTATGCCGACTGTAGAGTACATACTTAATAAAGGTGGCGCTGTAATATTAATGTCTCACTTAGGTAGACCGAATGGAGAGCCGAACCCTAAGTATTCATTAGCGCCTATATCAAAAAGGATTTCAGAGCTAATTGGAAAAGAAGTAAAATTTGCAGATGATGATATGGTAGTTGGAGAAATTACTAAAAAACTAGCATCTGAATTAAAAGAGGGAGAGGTTTTATTACTTCAAAACGTACGTTACCGTAAGGAAGAAGAAAAAAATGATGAAGCTTTTTCAAAGGAACTAGCTTCCTTAGGAGATATTTATATAAATGATGCTTTTGGTACAGCTCATAGAGCCCATTCTTCAACTGCTGGAGTTGCATCATTCCTACCTTCTGCTATGGGTTATTTAATAGAGAAAGAAGTCGGTTTTATGGGAAAAGCATTAGAAGCCCCAGAAAGACCTTTTGTTGCAATTTTAGGAGGAGCTAAGGTTTCAGATAAAATTGGGGTTATTGAAAATTTAATTGAAAAAGTAGATGCATTAATAATTGGTGGCGGAATGGCTTATACCTTCTTTAAAGCTCAAGGCTATGATGTAGGAAAATCCTTACTAGAAGAGGATAAAGTAGATTTAGCTTCTAGTCTAATTGCAAAAGCAAAAGAAAAAAATGTAGATTTATTACTTCCAGTAGACACAGTTGTTGCAAAAGAATTTGCTGCTGAGGCAGAGCACTGGATTGTAAATAGTAATAGCATTCCATCAGAAACTATGGGATTAGATATAGGTGAAAAGACTAGAGAATTATTTGCACAAAAAATAGAAAAAGCAAAGACTATCATTTGGAATGGACCAATGGGCGTATTTGAAATGCCAGCTTTTGCTAAGGGAACTAAGGAAGTTGCAAAAGCATTAGCTAATAGCGGAGCAACTACAATCATTGGCGGTGGAGATAGTGCTGCTGCTGTTGAACAGTTAGGATATGCAGATAAGATGACTCATATTTCTACAGGTGGAGGAGCTTCACTAGAATTTTTAGAGGGTAAAATATTACCAGGAATAGATGTATTAGAAAACAAATAAGGCGAGGTGTAGAATATGCGTAAACCGATTATAGCAGGTAACTGGAAGATGCATAAAGTAACTACTGAAGCATTGGAGCTTGTAAAACAATTAAAAGATGAAGCAAATAAAACTGATGTTGAAGTTGTTGTATGTTGTCCTTTTACTGTCCTAAATGAAGTTAAGAAAGCTCTAGAGGGATCTAATTTAAAGCTAGGAGCTCAAAACATGCATTGGGAGGAAGAAGGAGCCTTTACGGGAGAAATATCAGCAAATATGCTAGTCGACATGGGTGTTGATTACGTAATCATTGGTCATTCTGAAAGAAGACAGTATTTTAATGAAACTGATGAAACTGTTAACAAGAAAACTATTAAGGCTATTGAAAAAGGTCTGAAGCCAATCGTATGTGTTGGAGAAACTTTAGTAGAAAGAGAAGATAACAACACTTTTGATGTTATTAAAAAACAAATATTAGCGGCATTTGAAAATATGAATAGCAAAGATATAGAAAATGTAGTGATTGCATATGAGCCAATATGGGCTATTGGAACAGGGAAAACTGCTTCATCTAAAGAGGCTAATGAAGTAATCGCATATATTCGTTCTTTAATTGAGGAGAAATACGGAGAGGAAGTTTCTGAAGAAGTTAGAATCCAATATGGTGGAAGTGTAAAAGCATCTAATACAACTGAAATTATGAATGAAACAGATATTGATGGAGCTTTAGTTGGTGGAGCTAGCCTAAAAGCAGAAGAGTTTTTAGGAATCGTTAATTTCTAGGAAGGAAGATATATATGAAAAAGCCTGTTGCTCTAATTATTTTAGACGGCTTCGGAATAAGGAATAGTGAGCTTGGAAATGCTGTAAAGGCTGCTAAACTTCCAAATTACAATAGTTATGTTAATAATTATCCTAGTACTGAAATTGCAGCAAGTGGATTAGATGTAGGTCTGCCAGAGGGCCAAATGGGAAATTCTGAAGTAGGTCACTTAAACATTGGTGCGGGTAGAATTGTTTATCAAGAACTTACTCGTATTACTAGAGAAATTAAGTTGGGAGATTTTTATAAAAATCCTAAGTTTTTAGATGTAATTTCATATGTGAAAAACAATGGAAAAAAACTGCATTTAATGGGCCTAGTTTCTGATGGTGGTGTACATAGCCATATTGAACATTTATTTGCCCTAATAGAGCTAGCGAAAAAAGAAGGATTGGATCAGATTTACATACATTGCTTTTTAGATGGTAGGGATACACCGCCTAAAAGTGCAATTGAGTTTGTTTCTGCCCTAGAGAATAAAATTAAGGAAATTGGTATAGGCAGGATCGCTACAGTATCAGGAAGATATTATGCCATGGACAGAGATAAAAGATGGGATCGGGTGAAATTAGCCTATGATGCTATGGTCTTAGGAAAAGGAAGAATTGCTAAGGATGCCCTAAACGCAGTAGAGAGTGCATATTCTCTAGGGGAAAACGATGAGTTTGTTTTACCTACTGTAATACCAAATTCGCAAGGAACCTATGACAAAATAGAGCCAAATGATGGTGTCATATTCTTCAACTTTAGACCAGATCGTGCTAGACAAATAACGAGGGCTTTAATTGACTCTGATTTTGATGGTTTTGAAAGAGAATATGGACATTTGCCATTAGATTACATTACTATGACTCTTTACGATAAAACCATAGAAGGTGTTAAAATTGCATATGAACCACATACTTTAGCAAATACATTGGGTGAGTATATTAGTAAACAAGGACTTAGCCAACTGAGGATAGCAGAAACGGAAAAATATGCTCATGTAACTTTCTTTTTTAATGGAGGAGTAGAATTACCAAACCCAAATGAAGATAGAGTGCTTATTCAGTCACCAAAAGTAGCTACATACGATTTGAAACCAGAAATGAGCGCATATGAATTAACAGATGCACTAGTTGAGAAAATTGACGAAGATCAATATGATTTAATAATAGCGAATTATGCAAATCCAGATATGGTTGGGCATACAGGTAACTTGGATGCAGTAATAAAAGCTTTAGAAACAGTAGATACTTGCTTAGGTAGAGTTATCAATAAGATTATATCAAAAGGTGGTAGTGCGATAATCACATCGGATCATGGAAATTCAGAGGATATGATCAATGAAGAGAATGGCACACCAATAACGGCACATACAACAAATCCTGTTCCTTTAATTGTAGTTGGTGCTGGAGACATAAAATTAAGAGAAGGTGGACGTCTTTCGGATATAGCACCTACATTGTTGGGGCTTTTAGAGCAAGAAAAGCCAACTGAAATGACTGGAAATACTTTGATTTTCAAATAGAGAGGAGATATATATATGTCAATTATTAGAGATATTTATGCAAGAGAAGTGTTGGATTCAAGAGGAAACCCTACAGTTGAAGTGGAGGTTTATTTAGAAAGTGGAGCAGTGGGAAGAACTATAGTTCCGTCAGGAGCGTCTACAGGAGCCTTTGAAGCTGTAGAACTTAGAGATGGGGATAAAGAAAGATATTTAGGTAAAGGAGTACAAAAAGCGGTTGAAAATGTAAATAAAATTATTGCCCCAGAAATAATTGGGTTAGATGCAGTAGATCAAGTGGTTATTGACCAGATTATGATAGATCTAGATGGAACACCAAACAAAGGTAAATTAGGTGCGAATGCTATTTTAGGAGTATCTATGTCAGTTGCCAAGGCTGCAGCAGAAGCTTTGGGTTTACCTCTATACCAATACTTAGGAGGAACAAATGCAAAGCAATTACCAGTTCCGATGATGAACATTTTAAACGGTGGAGCCCATGCAGACAATAATGTAGATATTCAAGAATTTATGGTAATGCCTGTAGGCGCTGCAAACTTTTCAAATGGATTAAGAATGTGCGTTGAAATATATCATAATTTAAAATCAGTACTGAAAGAAAAAGGACTAGCAACTGGAGTAGGCGACGAAGGTGGATTTGCACCGAACCTTGCTTCAAATGAAGAAGCATTGCAAGTAATTGTTGAGGCTATTAAAAAATCAGGATATAGGCCAGGAGAAGACGTTAAGCTTGCATTAGACGTAGCGGCGACAGAGTTATACGATGAAAATGAAAAAGTTTATAAATTAGCAGGTGAAGGTGTTGTAAAAACTGCAGCTGAAATGGTTGATTTCTATGAGGAATTAATTAATAAATACCCTATTATATCTATCGAAGATGGATTAAGTGAAGACGATTGGTCTGGCTGGAACCTAATGACTGAAAGATTAGGTAAAAAGATACAAATAGTTGGAGATGATCTATTCGTAACAAATACAGAAAGATTGAATAAAGGTATTAAAGAAGGAACAGCAAATGCAATATTAATTAAATTAAACCAAATTGGTACAATAACAGAAACATTAGATGCTATTGAAATGGCTAAGAGAGCTGGATATACAGCAGTTATTTCTCATCGTTCAGGAGAAAGTGAAGATTCTACAATAGCAGATGTGGCAGTAGCAGTTAATGCTGGACAAATTAAGACAGGTGCGCCTGCTCGTACAGACCGTGTTGCTAAGTATAATCAATTATTAAGAATTGAAGATATGCTTGGATTTACAGCTCAATATTTAGGGGAAGAAGTATTTTATAATTTAAGAAAGTAGATAGTATAAGTCTCATCAAACATAAAAAATATGAAAGTATACAATTAATATAATGAGGGTATTGACTACCCTTATTATATTAATTTGTTGATTTTGCCAATTTGCTATGATACAATATGAATGTTAACTATGATATAGGAGGTGTGAAAATTGAGAACATTCTTAATGATTATTCAAGTGGTAGTTTGTCTTGTACTTATTGGTAGCGTTATGTTGCAACCAGCTAAAAGTGAAGGGCTTTCTAGTACATTTGGTGGCGGAGCACAAATGATGGCTAAACAAAGTAGAGGCTTTGATGGATTAATGAGCAAAGTTACTAAAATAGCTGCTGTTCTATTCGTAGTAATTGCTGTAGCATTGGTTGCAATTCAATAAAAATAAAAAAACAAATGAAAACTGAATAGAAGGAGGAGTACCATCAATGGATTTAACTATTTTAGCACCTGTTATAGGTGTACTAGCACTTATATTTGCTTTTATGCTTATTAGCAAAATAAACAAAGTTTCTCCAGGGAATGACAGAATGAAAGAGATTGCTTCATATATTCACGAAGGATCAATGGCTTTCTTAACAAGAGAGTATAAAACATTAGCTATCTTTGTTGTTGTGTTGTTTGTAGTATTAGGATTTGGAATTGATTGGTCAACATCTATTGCATTCTTATTTGGAGCACTTTTTTCAGCTTTAGCAGGATTTATCGGAATGCAAGTTGCAACAAAGGCTAACGTAAGAACAGCCAATGGAGCTAAAGAAGGTGGAATGAACAAAGCTTTAAGTGTAGCCTTCTCTGGTGGAGCTGTAATGGGTATGACTGTTGTTGGTCTTGGTATATTAGGAGTAGGTGCACTATACATAGTGTTCTCTAATATATCTGGAAATACTGAAGCTGCTAGAATTATAACAGGGTTTTCATTGGGAGCTTCATCTATTGCTTTATTTGCCCGTGTAGGTGGAGGTATATATACAAAAGCTGCCGATGTTGGAGCAGACCTTGTTGGTAAAGTTGAAGCAGGTATACCAGAAGATGATCCTAGAAATCCAGCTGTAATCGCTGATAACGTTGGAGACAATGTTGGGGACGTTGCAGGTATGGGTGCAGACTTATTTGAATCTTATGTAGGATCTATTGTTTCTGCTATCACTTTAGGCTTACTTGCTTATGGTGAAAATGGAGCTACTTTTGCATTAGCATTATCAGCAATTGGAATAGTTTCATCTATTATTGGTACATTCTTCGTTAAAGGTGATGAAAATGCTGACCCAGCGAAAGCATTAAAGGTTGGTACTTACGTAGCTGGGGCTATTACTGTAGTTGCTGCTTTCTTCCTGAGCAAAAATCTATTAGGAGATTTAAAAGGATTCTTAGCAGTAGTAACAGGTTTAATAGTAGGTACTTTAATTGGACAAATTACAGAAGTTTATACTTCTGGTGATTATAAACACGTTAAAAAAATTGCTGAGCAATCTGAGACAGGCCCAGCTACTACAATAATCAGTGGTTTAGCTGTAGGTATGGCATCAACTGCTGCTCCAATTCTTTTAATTGCTGCTGGAATTTTAATTTCATTTGGCGTAGCAGGATTATACGGAATAGCTTTATCTGCTGTAGGAATGCTTGCAACTGCTGGTATCACAATTGCTGTTGATGCTTATGGTCCTATTTCAGATAATGCTGGTGGTATTGCTGAAATGTGCGAGCTTCCAAAAGAAGTAAGAGCAATTACAGACAAACTTGATGCTGTAGGTAACACAACAGCTGCTATGGGTAAAGGATTTGCAATAGGTTCTGCTGCATTAACTGCATTAGCATTATTTGCAACTTTTACAGAAGCTGTTGGATTAGAAGGAATTAACATAATGGAGCCTTCAGTAATTGCAGGTATGTTAATTGGTGGTATGCTACCATTCTTATTTTCTGCTATGACAATGGAAGCAGTAGGAAAAGCGGCATTCCAAATGATCGAAGAAGTAAGAAGACAGTTTAAAGAAATTCCTGGAATTATGGAAGGAAAAGCAAAGCCAGACTATGCAACTTGCGTTGATATCAGTACTGCAGCAGCGCTAAAAGAAATGATAATACCAGGTATAATTGCTGTAGTTGCACCAATTATAACAGGTGTATTATTAGGAGCAAATGCAGTTGGTGGACTTTTAGCAGGTTCATTAGTAGCTGGAGTATTAATGGCTATTATGATGGCAAATGCAGGTGGAGCATGGGATAATGCTAAGAAGTATATTGAAGAAGGACATCACGGTGGAAAAGGTAGCGAGCCTCATAAGGCGGCTGTTGTTGGTGACACTGTAGGAGATCCATTTAAAGATACTTCTGGGCCATCAATCAATATATTAATTAAGCTTATGACAATCGTAGCAGTAGTGTTTGCACCATTATTTATTCAATTTGGAGAAGGCATACTAATGGGATTTTTTAAATAAGTTTAAATAAGATAAAGAGGGCTCTTAATCTAAAGGATTGAGAGTCTTTTTTCTTGATGAATTGTTTTATAAATATATTCAGATAATGTGTTTTAAGAAATATTGCGCATTCTAAAATCTTTAGAGGGGAGAGCAAAAATATGATGAATCAGATTTTACTATCATATTCAAGGAGTCATCAAGTATTTGATTTTTATTTATTATTAATTAATTTGATTGGTTTTGCATTAATGGGTATAGATAAATATAAAGCTAAAATTGATAAATGGAGAACAAAAGAATCGACGCTTATGGCTATTTCTTTTTTAGGTGGCTCTGCGGGAATTATGATTGGCATGATTATATTTAAGCATAAAATAAATAAAAAAAAGTTTTATATAGGAGTGCCACTTTTATATATATTTAATGTGATTGTAAATCGTATCATTATGTTTTATATATAAATAATAAAATTAAGATTAATAGTTAATAATATCTGTAATTTGGAAATAATAATATTAGGAAAAGGAGGGGTCAAATTGTCTGTAAAAGAAAAACTGCTAGAATTTATGTATGAAACCGCATATAGTCCTATGCTTGAAGAAGAACTTATGAACATCTTTGACATAGAGAAAAAGCAGCGTGAAGATTTTTCTAAACTTTTAGATGGTATGGTTAATGAAGGTTTAATTATTAAAACTAGAAAAAAACGCTATGGAGCTCCAGAGAGAATGGGGTTAATCGTTGGAAAATTACAAGTGCACCAAAGAGGCTATGGTTTCATTATTTCAGATAGAGCAGAGGTAGAAGATGTTTTTGTGCCTGCTAATTTTATGAATGGAGCCATGAATGGTGACAGAGTAATAGCTAGGGTAAATGTAATAAATAGTGAAACAAGAAAATCTGAAGGAGAAATAATCAGGATATTATCAAGAGCAAATAAAGAAGTAGTAGGCATATATGAAGACAGTAGAAATTTTGGTTTTGTAGTACCTGACGATCCTAGAATAAATGTAGACATCTTTATTCCAAAAAGCGAAACAAATGGTGCAAAAAATGGGCATAAGGTAGTATGTGAAATTATAAGATGGCCAGAGGCAAGAAGAAATCCTGAAGGAAAGATCATAGAAATAATTGGGCATAAAGACGATGTAGGTACGGATATACTTTCTATAATGAGGAAATTTAAGTTAACTCCGGATTTTCCACAAGAAGTCGAAGCTGAAGTTGCTAAAATAGGAGATGAAGTGCTAGAAGAAGAAAAGGTAAGTAGGAAGGATTTAAGATCCATACCTATGGTAACTATAGATGGTGCAGATGCAAGAGATTTAGATGATGCAATATCTATAGAGAAGCTATCCAGTGGTAACTACAAGCTAGGTGTACATATTGCAGATGTAACCCACTATGTTCGTGAAGGAATGGCCTTAGATAATGAAGCATTAGCAAGAGGAACCAGTGTGTACCTTGTAGACAGAGTAATTCCAATGCTACCTCCTAAATTATCTAATGGAATATGCAGTCTTAATCCAAAGGTTGATCGATTAACGCTATCCGTATTTATGGAAATAGACAGCAGAGGTAAAGTTGTAGACCACGAAATTGTAGAAGGTCTTATTAATATAGATGAAAGAATGGTATACGAAGACGTTTCTAACATATTGGAAAATGATGATAAAGATCTAAAAGAAAAATATTCTAATTTAGTAGATATGTTTAAAACTATGGAAGAACTTTGTACAATATTAAGAGGTCGACGAGAAAATCGGGGAGCAATTGACTTCGATTTTCCAGAGGCTAAGGTAATTTTAGATGATAATGGTAAGCCAGTAGATGTTAAGAAATACGAAAGACGAATTGCAAATAGAATTATAGAAGAGTTCATGCTAATTTGTAATGAAACAGTAGCAGAATATTTCTATTGGCAAAACACTCCTTTTGTTTATCGTGTACATGAGGACCCAAGTCTAGAAAAACTTGAAGAATTTAATAAGTTTATCCACAATTTTGGATATCATTTAAAAGGCTTAAATACAGAGATTCATCCTAAGAGTCTTCAAGATTTACTTAAGAAGCTAGAAGGGGCGAAGGAAGAAAGGTTAATCAATACTTTAATGCTGAGATCACTTAAAAAAGCGAGATATGCTGGTCAAAATTTAGGTCATTTTGGATTAGCTGCAAAGTATTATTGTCACTTCACATCTCCAATTAGAAGATATCCAGACTTAGAAATACACCGTATTATAAAGGAATCTATTAATGGAAAGCTTAATAATAAGAGATTAGAACAGTTAAGTGGAATGGTACCTAATATTGCAGATCAATGTTCAACAAGAGAAAGAGTTGCAGATGAAGCTGAAAGAGAAACTGTAGATTTAAAGAAAGCAGAATATATGGCAGATAAGATTGGAGAAGTGTTTGAGGGGATCGTTTCAGGGGTTACTTCCTTTGGAATGTTTATAGAGCTGGATAACACCATAGAAGGCTTAATTCGTCTAAGTTCTTTAGTTGATGATTACTATATATATAATAGTGATCAGCATATGCTATTAGGTGAAAGAAAAAAGAAAATATATCGCATGGGTGATACCGTAAAAATAAAAGTAAGTAAGGTAGATATAGGACAAAAAGAAATTGACTTCATATTAGCAGAATAATCGGGATATACCCGATTATTTCTGTTAATATAAGAATCCCACTCAATAACGCATTCAAAGATTGCTAACGGGTATTGGGAATATTGATGTATTTATAATGAAAAATTGAATTTAATGGTAATTGACAGAAATCTATATTTATGATAAGATATATCAATGACACTTGTGTAGTAAAGAATATAAAAAGGGTGAAAAGCATGGCTAGTAAAGGAACAAAACTAATAGCAGCTAATAAAAAAGCGAGACATGATTACTTTATTGAAGAAACCTTTGAAACGGGAATTGTTTTAGTGGGGACTGAGGTAAAGTCTATTAGGCAAGGTAAAATTAATATTAAAGATGGCTATGCCCGAGTTGAAAATAGTGAGGTTTTCCTATATAATGTTCATATAAGTCCTTATGAAAAGGGGAATATTTTCAACAAAGATCCTTTAAGAGTAAGAAAACTTTTACTTCACAAGGCTGAAATTAGAAAGCTTATTGGATATGTTCAGCAAAAAGGATATGCCCTAATCCCCTTGAGTTTTTATTTAAAGGATGGATTAATAAAGGTAGAGCTAGGTATTGGTGTTGGTAAAAAGAATTACGATAAGCGCCAAGATATAGCGAAAAAAGATGCTGCGCGTCGAATAGAAAAAGAGCTACGCCAAAGACAAAAACAATAGTTTTGTCACAATATAACATGGGGGCGTACTGGTTTCGACGGGGGTTTGGAGTCATTAGTAGCGAGCCGTGTTTTGCTTGGGAGCACGTCAAAAACTGAGCAATAAAGATAAACGCAAACGATAATTACGCTTTAGCTGCCTAATAGCGCAGCTCGTTTCTCCCTAACCTCCTGCCGTTAGGATAGAAACGTCACTTATGCAGGGAACGTCTTAAGGGGTGCCTTGACCTTAAAGATGAACAATTAGGGCTGGTCGAATCTGAACTATGTTGTTGGAGGTCAGAGGAGACGAGATTCAAAACAACAACTACGCTCGTAGAAGCTGGTGGTAAAGGGCCTTCGGACAGGGGTTCGATTCAAAAGAGTCGCCTTGAGGAGTGATCCTCAAGTGAAAATTTGGCTTACATCGGTGAAACCGTAACGTAAAGACGACGGCAATACCGAGGGGTACAAGGAGAAATCCTAAAGCCCTGTATCGACTCATAGGCTTCTAAGTCCTTATGGATAAGAAGCACTAGGATGGAGGATAAAAACTATAATACATCCTTCATAACACGCCAAAGGACTTTTATTAAAGTTGAAGATATAGTCAGCACCATTGGAAACAATGGAATAAGG
>JAEWHG010000225.1 GCA_023387935.1 Bacillota bacterium | reverse complement strand
ACTAGATTTACCCTGTCAATAATATTGTAACAACTATCTATTATATAAGTACATATATATTAAATAAATATATTGATTTCTTCTATGTTCAAAGCACTTCCCCCAACTTTTACTTCCTTTATTTCTCGATTTTGTATAATTAAACTACTTAAAATTTCCGAAGGTTTTTTCATAGAATATCCTTGCTCAAAAACCATACCTTCGGCATCCTTCTCTGATATGATTCCATATTTATATAAATAGCTACTTAACGCTCCAGTAGATGTTCCTGTTGCAGCTTCTTCTGGAATATCATATAAAGGTGCAAAGTTTCTACAGTGAGCAGTTGAATCATATTCTGTTTCTAATGTAAAAAGATGATATCCAACTGCATTTTGTTTTTTACTAAAGGATGATATTTTATCAAAATCAAGTTTTATGTCCTGTAATGTCTTCAATGACTTAATTGGAATTAAAATATCCTTTAATCCTGTAGACACGATTTGAATTGGAAGATTATCCATAATATCATCTTCATTAATATTCAGTGTATCAGCTATTTCTTTTTTATCCAAAACCTCATAAAATTTTGGGTTACATTGACTCATGTAAATTGTATTATTACTGCATTCTACACTTAAAATGCCAGCTCTTGTTTCTTGGGTATACTCTCCTGGTTGTATAATTCCTTTATTGGTTAATAAATAGAATGTTGCAATAGTAGCATGCCCACATAAATCTACTTCTTTATTAGGTGTGAAAAATGAAACTTTAAAATCAGCACCCTTAGATTTTCTTACAAATGCCGTTTCTGAAAAACCAACTTTTGATGCTATCTTTTGCATATCATCTACAGATAAAATATCTGCATCTAAAACTACTCCTGCTGGATTTCCACCATGATCTGTTTTGGCAAAGGCATTTAATGTATAAACTTTTATTTCCATTTATATGTCCCCTTCTGAATAAAGTTAATATATTATATCATTCTTCCTTTTAACATTAATTCCTTCAACTTTATTAAGATGCTACCGATTATAATAAAATAAAAACAGGAATATTCCTGTTTTTCGTATACGATCTACTTATTTTAACATTTACTGTATTATTCAAATATTTCTAGATACTCGCCATAACCTTCTTTTTCTAAATCTTCTTTTTTAATAAATCTAAGAGAAGCACCATTGATACAGTATCTAAGTCCACCCATTTCTTTAGGCCCATCATCAAATAAATGTCCTAAATGAGAGTTGCCATGTTTACTTCTAACTTCAGTTCGTATCATACCATGGCTAGTATCACGCTTTTCTATAATATTTTCATCTTCTATAGGTTTTGAAAAGCTAGGCCATCCACACCCTGCATTAAATTTATGCTTTGAGCTAAATAATGGCTCTCCTGAAACTATATCTACATATATACCTTCTTCATTGTGATTATTATATTCGCTAGTAAATGGTCTTTCTGTAGCATTATTTTGTGTAACTTCGTATTGAATTGAAGTTAGCTTTTCTCTTAGTATCTTTTCATCTGGCTTAACGTATTTTTTGTCCATTTCAATCATCCTATCTAATTAATTTCTACTTAAAATAATTTTCTAAGTTCTATTTTAAAATTTACTATTCTCATATATTTAATATTAACTTATTATCAAATTATAATTCTAAAAAAACCTTCAACATTATTTTCATATAATCAGTTTAGTTCAAATCTATATCTACTCAATCCAAGTAACATACCTTCATAAGCATTTTAATCATTACTTTTTCCTGTAACATGCTTTATATCTATTTTTATTACCTTTGTTTTATTCTTAGCTACTTCAATGTATTTCTTTCCTTCTATTAAAAATGATTCGGAATATTTCTCTATAATTTTAAATAGAATATCTTCTTTTGAATCATCTTCTACTTCACTTGCTGTACCAAAAGCTACCACGCTTTTATATTTAGTATCAAATTTTTTAGGTAATAATTCTATATCTGTAGCTACACAAAATGATACTTTATCATTTCTCTTAATATTATCCAGTTTATGGCCATCTGTAGCACAATGAAAGTATATGCTATTATCATAATAAACAAAATTTACAGGAACTACATATGGATATCCATTATCACTAATTGTTGAAAGAAATCCATATTCTTCAGTGGTCAAAAGTTCCGCTATTGCTTCTTTAGTTATTTCTTTATCCTTTCTTCTCATTTGCTTAAAAGCACTATTCATCTGTGTATCCCTCCATATTTTTATTTTAAAATTTATCTGTTTTATAAAGTCATTTTTGCCTCTGTATAACTGCTTTGATATCTTATTAAATCTTATCTTTTTTAAAAATATTTGATACTTTATTTTTAAATTTTCCTTTAACTTCCTCATAAAATGATATCTTTAGCTCTTCAGGTTGTATATCTATTATTTCCCATTTGTTACCACTGCATATATCCATAATTTCATGTACTATTTTTCTGTTCTCACTCTTTTCGGAGCCAAAGCTTGTAGACATTCCATCCTTGCCTCCACTCGTAACGATTTCTATTTCCACATTGTTATCAGCAATAAATTTCATAATAATTACGGACATAAGAGTTGATCCAATTCTGAAATAATAACTCTCTCGCATAAGTACCACGATATCATTAGCACTATAAATATGGGGACTGCCAACATAATGCTCATCTTTATATGTATATAACAGATCTCTTATTTTTCTAATATTCTCTCCCTCTATAACTAGATTGGCTACTTGCATAAATGCATTCACTCCTTAATATACAATATTTTAAATATTATTGGAGCTTTCCTTCTATCAGCATCATCCATCTATCTATGGACTCAAATCCTATACTATGATATACACTTCCAGCCTTTGGATTATCATAAAATAAGCATAGGGTTTTACCTTCCTCTAGAACATCGTGACATAATTTAGATAAGCATTGACTCATTAATCCTTTCCCTCGATGTTCCTTCCTAGTGGCCACACCTACTACCATTGCAGATGTGGAAGTTTCTGATGTAGTCTGAGAAACTGTTAACAGTTCTCCTTCTTTATCTTCTACAAAGTATATTCTACCTGCCTTTGAAGAGATCACCTTTTGAATTCGTTCAACAGAATTTGTATCCGTGGTTTGAAACTCTTCAATATTTTCAAGTAAATCGTATATTCTTCTTGCATCATTTTCTACAGCAATTTGTATATCATCACCATATTCTCTTAACTTACTTGAATCTCTTAGTTCACAGAAGTACATTGATTTTTCTTTTGGGCTACGTAATACTTCTTTAAATCTTTTAACGATGCTTTCCTTTCCAGAAATAATTTTCTTTGGAATATTATTAGAAGCTATCATATTTCTAAAATCCGTTATATCAAAATTATCATTCTTATAATACGGTATAAAATTCTCATTAAATCTTAGCAATACGCCTTGGAGCTGATTTGCATCATCAAAACTGCCCCATAATTCCTGAAAATCTTCATCAAACCCAAAGTTTTCAATATCTCCTATTATAAATAAATTAATTGCCGGCTCATGGTTTAGAAATTCCAATGTCATTTTCCTATGGTTTTCAGTTAATTTTCTTATCATATTTTCACTCCCCCATTTTATTTATAATTTATATCTATACTTGTACTGTCATCCCATCGTATGCAAATTCAAAGTCAATTTCAGGATACATATTTTTTAACTCAGCTAAATAATTCCAACCATACCTATTTAGTTCTATCTCTTCAATATGCGTAAATAATGATTTTTTTCACATTCATATTTTTTACTCCATTTTTTATAACAAATCCTGTATCTAATTTTTTTAGTAAGTTTTCTATCTATATCCTTTCTAGAAGAATATGCTCTTTTATTGCATTATAATATTGTTAAATTTGTTTAACCATAATTAAACATGGAGTTTGCTTGCCCCATATTTCTTCTATTTCCTCTAGTGGATAAAAGCCTGCTCTATTATAAAATTTTCTTGTATTTCTGTAGTTTATATCTGGATGAGATTCGCCCAAAGTCTTAACCATTAAAAATTTATATTGATTCTCTCTTAGTACTTCTTCAGATTTCTTTAAAAGCTTTTTACCGATTCCATGGTTATGATATTCTTTTAATATTCCAATAACATATATTTCAGCTGTGAAATTATTGTTTGATTTTATACTAATAAACCCGATTGGCATATCCGAATCATAAGCTGTATAAAAATCCGTGCCTCTTACTCCATTTATATACTCCACTATGGACTTCTCTACTCCAAACCATTCTGGCAGTTTTCTTAATATATAGTTAGTAACATCTGATTTTTCATCTTCACACAATACTTTTTTTAATGTATACATGGTTGAATTCTCCTCATTTATGTATCCGCCAATGAAAGTTTAGTTTTACATTAGTAAGTTAGCATTAGCTCGTGATACAGAGATTATTAAATAATATGCGTCCTAAAATTATGTTTTCTAATTAAAAATTTTAAAAATCTTCCAAGTTAGATAAACAAATAATGTCATCTTAAATAAAAGTTTTATTAGTATGGCGCCCTTACCCATTGGAGAAATCATAGCATCCACATCCTCTAATATTTCTTCTAAATTGGGAATATCTTTTTTATGTTCAATAATTAATGCATGTCTTTTAGTTGATAACGGACTAGAATTAATATAAATTCTACTTTTTATATATTGATCTAAAAATGAAAATGTTGCTTTATCTTCACTACATTCTTCTTTTACTAATACTAACTTTCTTTTATTGAAAACTTGCTCTAATATGTTTTCCAACTGTGGCTTATGAATATTTTCAACTTTGATTGTAAATTGATCTAAGCTGTCATGGGTAAATTTATAAGCTGTGTACCAATAAAGTATAATTTCTATGTAAATTTGAATTCCTCTGCTACCTTTCAATAATAATTCTGTAATCTTCATTATTCCGGCATACAATAAAAATAAAGCTAGAATCCAGCTCGTTAACCTAGACTGAGTAAAAATATTATATCCTTTCAATCGCTTTATGTTTAAGATAAAAAAACTAACTATAAATATAATCACAATTCCTTTAATTAGAATCATATCTACATCCATCTAATTCCCCCTACTGCCTTAACATTAGAACATCTTCTAATTTAATTCTTTCATTTATAATTCATTAGAAATCATCTCATAAACCTGTTTTGTTTCTTCTGCATTTTTATAATTAATTATAATAAATCCTTCTGTATTATATCTTATAGCAATATAAGGACCTTTATTGGACTCTAAATAAACCCGTCCATTCCCCCAATCCTTTAGTTGAAAAACTCCTTTATTTATGTTGCCAAAGTCGAATCCATTAATCTTTGTTTCAATATCCGGAATATCATCTATTAATTCTATAGAAGTTATTGCATCTCGCGAAACTGAAGTTCCATACATACCCGAAATTCTAATTAAACCCATATCTATTGTTATTTCATTTGATAAATTACCATAGCCAATCAATCCAACTGAAAGTACCAATACAGGTAACATTATGAATAGTGTTACAATTACTGCATATCGATTCATTTTTTTATCAGAGGGGCTGCTATATTTATTGAAGCTTTGTGCTTTAATTATCATAAATATTGTTACCATTATAAATAATCCCCAGGTTAAATCTCCTAGTAATTTATATCCTAAGTACCTTAATAGAATTCCTAATAGATTTATGCCTCCTAAAAGAAACATATTGTTTCCTATAAAGCTCCCTAACTTATCTATGTCTACATTTTCTTTTTCTTTCTTAGAAGCAGTGTTATATCCAGCAATAAGCCAATATTGCTTAAAATACTTAATTAATATTCCACATAAAATAAGGATCATAGGTGTTAGTGTCATAACAAAAATTTTAATCATATTTGCCCCCTCATGAATATTATTATATATTTAAAATATAATCTGTCTCAGACTGATAATAACATTGCCTACCAAAAATTCTTTAGATGTAAGATTTAATAAATATGAATATGAATTAAATTTAGTAAGTTATCCAGTTTTTTAATTTCTTCAATATGATAATCAATTTCTACTAAATCTGAATCGAATCCTTTTGTAGAAAGATTAGTTTACTAATTATTCAGTAGTAATAAAGCATAACTTCCATTCCCCTATAATAAAGTTTCTATATCTTCAATGTTATTATAGAAAGAAACTTCTTTAGAGATCCCCTCTAAGGTTTCTGATATATCCGAACCTTTCTTGGCTATTGTAATGATGGGTATTCCTTTTGCATAAGCATATCCTGCCTCAATTCCTAATCCTACTCCTTTTTCCGTTAAGTCTATGACGACCAAATTACAAATATCGATTTTTT
>JAEWHG010000214.1 GCA_023387935.1 Bacillota bacterium | reverse complement strand
GTTAGAAGAAGTATTAAAAGAAGAATTATCGAAGGAAGATGTTGAAGAAAAATACGTTAGAGATTATTTAAATTATAGTACGATAGATATTAATAGTGAGATTATGCCAATGGATAAGATCCTATTTATTTATAAATACGGGAGTAAAAATGCAAAAAAAATAGCAGTAGATGAAAAACTGAAGCTGATATAGGAGAGAGAAAAAATGAACTTTATAGATACATTAAAAAGTGCTGATTTGGTACTAGCGACAGGAGAAGTACCTTTAATAGTCGGTCAGAGCGGAATAGGAAAGACAGCTTTAGCCAAGGAGCTTGCTAAAGTAAATAATTGGAGTTTAATTGTTATTGATGGAAACCTCCTTAAGGAAGGTGAAATAGGGGGTCTTCCAACGATAGAGTCCTATAATGGCGTTGATCATAGGGGGAATGAGGTAGTAAATAAAACCACAGTATATGCAGTTCATAACAAATTGCGAGCAATAGATGAAGAAATATTGAAAGGAAAAACTGTACTTTTATTCATAGATGAACTAAACCGCTGCGAGCATGCAGTACAGCAGGAGCTTATGAACTTAATATTAAATAGAGAAATTAATGGATATAAGCTAAATGAAGACGTGAAAATTTTAGCTGCAATGAACCCTTCAAGTAAATATGGTTCGGATTTTGATTATCAAGTTGTAGATATGGATTCAGCACAGGAAAATAGATTTGTTTGGTTGAATATGGACCCAGACTATATACAATGGTTAGATTGGGCAATAGATGCAGGAATTGAACAAAAGGTTATAGATTTTATTTCTACTTTTCCGGAATATTTACATAAAATAAACGAAGATGATATAAACGCAACTCCAAGAAGTTATGAAAGAATTTCTAAGCTTTATAAATCCTATAGGGATACAAAAAATTCGATATCTAGAGCTGTATTTTTGAATGTTATAAAAGGAAATGTAGGAAAATTTATTGCAGAAGAGTTTATTAGCTTTGTTGAATCAGATTATAGTCCGCTAATATCTTATGAAGATGTTTTTTCAGGAGATTCTCTTGATGATTCTATTATAGAAAGAGTAAAAAATGAAACTCATACAAGACTTTATCTATCAGCAAAGAATATTCTAAAAAGCTTAGAATCAAATATAAAAAATGATAATTATGACTCAAGCTATTATATGAATCGATTTATTGAGTTCTTAAAAATATATCCTGTAGATCTTATGATAGGAATTATGAAGGATATTAAAAATAGTTATGTTGAAGTATACAAAATAGCTATGGAAAATGAAACTTTTATCGAATCCTATTTTCAGGCTTACAGCTTAATAAGGGGATAATTTATGAAAACTTTTGATAAACAAGTGAAAGAGCTTTATGAAAAAGCCAATACGATTATTAATGCTTTTTTTGAAGCAGAGCTTGATGATGACAATTCTAAGATTAATATACCAGAGGATTTTAAGAAAGCGTTTTTTAGTCTTGTAGATAAGGTTAATTTAAGCCTTATGGAGGACAAAAACAATTTCTATGGGTATTTTTTGTTTCAAATGTCAAAAGAAATAAGATTCGATATAAGTAGCCCTACTGCTGTAAATTTTAAAGGTGCTAAATATATGATATATTTTAATCCTATAATTTTTTTAACTCTTAGTATGAAGCAGATGGAAAGTACAATTAAACACGAAATACTCCATGTATTATCCATGCATTTAATAAGGGCAAAGGATTTTAAGGGTAGATACAGTACATTGGCTATTAATATGGCAATGGATATAGTAGTAAATAAATATTTAGATTATTTGCCGCCCTATGCAACTACCTTAGAAAGAGTGAATACACACTATAATCTACAGTTACCTCCCTATGAACCATTTGAATATTATGTAGAAAAACTTCAAATAGCAATAGATTTATTAGAGGAAGACGAAGACAGCCAAGAGGATGATAGCGATAAAGAGGAAAATATCGAAAGTGATTATAGTCCTGAAAAAACTCATGATATATGGGAAGAATCTGACAATATAGATGAGAAAATCATTACCGAATTTACGGGGAATTATATAAAAAATTCTCAAAAAGGTAAGAATCCAGCTTATTTAGAAAGTATAATATCATCATTTAAAAATAACAATAGTGAATTGCCTTGGAACTTATACCTTAATAGGTTAATGGGAACTGTTGAAAGCAATAAAAAGAAGACGATAACAAGGAGAAATAGAAGACAACCCGATAGATTAGATTTAAGAGGTGAGCTTAGAAATCATAAAGCAAAAATTATCGTCGCATTTGATATAAGCGGAAGTATTACTGATGAAGAGTTTAAGCAAGCGATTAAGGAAGTTCTTAACATTGTAAAAAATTATAATCATGAAATTACGATTATAGAATGTGATGATGAAATTAGACGCGTGTATAGGGTTAAATCTGTAAAGGATATAAAGGATAGAATGAACATAAGAGGAGGGACTAAATTTACTCCAGTTTTTGATTATGCTAATAATAAAAAGACTAATTTATTAGTATATTTTACTGATGGAAAAGGTGAAGATAGGCTAAAGGTAATGCCGAAAGGTTATAAAGTTTTATGGGTTATTTCTGGAAGAGGAGATAAACTTTCATTAAAAGAGCCTTATGGAGTAGTGAAAAAACTTAGGAACATAGAAATAAAAGATAATTTCTTGGATATGAGTGATGTTAGAAGAGATGGATATTCAATGAATAATCAAGAATAAATTTTATAGATATGATTGCTTTGGTAACTAGTAGATTTAATTAGACATAACTAACAATAAAACCCTACTGAAATTCAGTAGGGTTTTATTGTTTTGTCAAAAGGAAATTAATACATAACATAGAATGTATAATTAAGGGATTATTCTAATAGAATCAATAAACTTAAAATAGTAGAAGGGGGGATATGTAGACAAGGCACTAGATGTCTACACAATTAAAATGAAAACATTTATTAGAGGTGAAAAAAGCAAAATTTGTGATTTAACTTCAAGAATGGAATTAGAAGTAGAAGTTCAGCTACAATCAAATCTTACTATTGATATAACTTGTTTTGGATTAGATGGACAAAAAAAGTTATCGGACGATCGATATATGATTTTTTATAATCAAGTTGAATCACCTAATAAAGAAGTATTTATAAAGGAAAGTGGCAATCAAAAAACAATTTTTCATGTTAATCTTCAAAAGGTGCCTACTACCATACCGTATCTAGTTTTTACAGC
>JAEWHG010000053.1 GCA_023387935.1 Bacillota bacterium | reverse complement strand
GGATTCAATCCTGAGTATGGAGGATTAGATTGGAGAAGTTTGAGATTAGTATTTGAAGAATATGAAGGTGAATGGAAACTAGTAGGTATTATTAATAATCAATGGACAGTATAAGATCTATTTATTTTTATATATTTTAATTATTGAGCTAGTAGAATTTTACTAGCTCTTATTGTTTATAGGCTTAGAAAAAATATAATTACAAAAAAATATAAGTTAATGTTTATATATAAGATATAGTGGTAAAATAATTATAAAATAAAAAAACTGATTATTCTGAATTTAATATTCGGAGTTGTATATAGAAATTTGATAAGGTGCTTATAAAAACATAGTGGATGAATATTTTCAAGATGCAAAACAAATGCTATGTTTAGTAAAATATAAAATTAAAGAGGAGAGATCAATATGGAAAATGCAATGTTTTGCTATCAATGCGAACAAACATTAGGGGGAAAAGGCTGTACTAAAAGTGGTGTCTGTGGAAAAACTCCAGAAATCGCAAATTTACAGGACTTATTAATATACCAGCTAAAGGGAATTTCTTGTTATGCAAAGTCTCTTATAGAAAAGGGACAATCTATAGATAAAGAGGTTGTAAAATTTGTGGAAAATTCATTGTTTACTACTTTAACAAACGTAAACTTTGATGCGCAATCCCATATAAATCTACTAAAGGAATCTCAAAAGATAAAGGAAAATTTAAGACAGCAAGCACCAGAAGGAAAATATCCAGATTGTGCTACATATAATTTAAGTGCTACAAAAGAAGAAATGTTAAAGGATTCAGTAAAAGCAGGTATTATGTATGATCAAGATCTTGATGCAGATATACGCTCTTTAAGATCTACGATACTATATGGGCTAAAAGGTATAAGTGCCTATGGTCATCAAGCAAGATTCATTAATTATCACAGTGATCAATTAGACAATTTTTATTTTTTAGGATTAGAAGCTACAACAAATGATAATTTAGCTTTGGAAGATTTAATCCAAATGACAATGAGAACTGGAGATATGAGTGTAGAGGTAATGAAAACTCTAGATGATGCTAACACTACCACATACAACAATCCTACTCCTAATAAGGTAAGTGTTAATATTAAAAAAGGACCTTTTATCATAGTATCTGGACATGATTTAAGAGACCTAGAAATGCTTCTTGAGCAAACAGAAGGCAAAGGAATTAATATTTATACTCATGGAGAAATGTTACCTGCCCATGGTTATCCATTGCTTAAAAAATACAAACATTTAGTTGGCAACTTTGGATCTGCTTGGCAAAATCAACAAAAAGAATTCGATAGTATACCAGGATGTATATTAATGACTACGAATTGCTTAATGAGACCTAGAGAAACCTATCAGGATAGAATATTTACAACGAATGTTGTTGGATGGGACGGTATTAGGCATGTAAAACTAAAACAAGATGGAACGAAAGATTTCAGTGAGATTATAAATAAGGCTCTAGAGCTTGAAGGATATAAAGAAGATGAAAAAGAAAAAGAAATTTTAGTTGGATTTGGACACCATGCCACATTATCTCATTCTGAAGCTATAGTGAATGCAGTAAAAGAAGGAAAATTAAGACACTTTTTCTTAATTGGTGGATGCGATGGAGCTAAACCTGGTAGAAATTATTACACAGAATTTGCAGAAAAAGTTCCTCAGGATTGTGCTATTCTTACTTTAGCCTGTGGTAAATATAGATTTAACAAATTAGATTTTGGAACAGTAGCAGGATTACCTAGACTGTTAGATGTAGGCCAATGTAATGACGCTTACTCAGCAGTTAGAATTGCTACAGCTCTTGCAGATGCATTTGACACCGATGTAAATGGACTACCTCTTACTATTGTGCTTTCTTGGTATGAACAAAAGGCGGTTGCAGACTTGTTGGCTTTATTATCCCTTGGAATAAAGGGAATGTACCTAGGACCAAGTCTTCCAGCCTTTATATCTCCAAATGTATTGCAGTATTTAATCGATACCTTTGAAATTAAGCCAATAAGCACTGTCGATGAAGATTTAAAGAGTTCATTAAAGCAAGCTAATTAATATTTATAAATAGACCACATATTATAACGGTTATTAAGTCATGCTATTTTAAAAATTAAAATAGCATGGCTTTTTTGTTTTTTATTCAAAAATAACTTGATTATTCTCTATGGATTTTACTTTTGCAAGAGAATCTACTCTTATTCCTTTGCTACGCAAGAAGTGACCGCCAGTTTGGAAGGTTTTTTCAATAACGATTCCTACTCCTTCTACTTTAGCACCTGCTTGATTTACTATATTTATTAAGCCTAAAGCAGCTTGTCCTTCTGCTAAAAAGTCATCAATAATTAATACTCTATCTTCACTTTGGATATACTTTTTAGACACTTTAATGGTATAGTTTCTTTGCTTAGTATATGAATATACTTGGCTTTCAAGAGTCTCTGTATCTAAATTAAGAGATTCTGTTTTTTTCGCAAAAACAACTGGTACATTAAAATATTGAGCAGCAATACAAGCAATACCAATGCCAGAGGCTTCTATAGTAAGAATCTTTGTAATATTATTGTCCCTATATAATTTTTTAAATTCTTTCCCAATTTCGTTAAGCAACTCAACATCAATTTGGTGGTTTAGAAAACTATCTACTTTTAAGATGTTTTTTCCATTTACTGTTCCTTTGTTTATGATCATGTTTTTTAATAATTCCATAGTATTTCCTTTCTATTCTATAATTATAGGATTCTATATAACAAAAAAACTCCCAAATTGGGAGTTAACTGACAGTTTATCTGAATCTACTAAAGCAAATAATATATTTAAATATATCATTTGTTTTGATATTCCCAAATAAATAGACATTAACACCCGTAGTCGAATCATTTACGGTGATTCGGTAGAAACGCTTAGACCATATTTCTAAAATTATACGAGTACTTTATTAAAGTTTGAAAGCTATAGAGAATATTTTAACCGATATATTTATAAAAATCAAGTTTTTTTAATAGCTCCTTTAAACATAAAAAATTGGTAAATTTTTATTTATGTAAATATAAAAAGAACTTACAGTATCTTGACAAAATTTTTGTATGTGATAAAATTTACGTTAAAATTCATATATTATATTTCGTATAATTTTGACAATATGGGTCAAAAGTTTCTACCTGCTAACCGTAAATTTGCAGACTACGAGGTTTTATTGTGGTGGAATAAGGTATTAAATAATAACTCCTCGGTTTTGTAGTATTTCAGAATTGATATATGACTAATATTACTAGAGGAGGGAAAAAAATGAAAAAGAGTAGTATTTATGAATTAGATGGAAGAGTACCTTTAAAAATAGCTATACCTTTAGGTTTGCAACATGTGCTTTCCATGTTTGTAGGAAATGTATCACCATTAATTATTGTTTGTGGGTTATTAAATATCCCCGCACAAGAAAAAACAATACTTATTCAGAATGCTATGTTTATAGCTGGACTTGTAACTCTTATTCAATTATATCCAATTTGGAGAGTAGGAGCTAAGTTGCCAATAGTTATGGGGACAAGTTCTGGTTTCTTACCAACAATACAATCAGCAGCAGGTATATATGGGTATGGAGCAGTTTTAGGAGCTAGTTTAATAGGTGCATTACTTGAAATTGTACTTGGTTTTTTCGTTAAACCTCTTAAAAAAATCTTTCCACCAATTGTAACAGGTACTGTTGTTATTGCAATTGGGCTTTCTCTTATACCTACTGGTATAACATTCTTTGCTGGCGGTTTTGGAGCACCAGATTTCGGCTCTGCTAGCAACTTATTCTTAGGAACTTTGGTTATTGTTGTTATATTATTTTTCAAACAATTTACTAAAGGGTTTACAAGTGTCTCTGCTGTATTAATAGGAATTATTGTAGGTTATATAGTTGCTATATTTATGGGAAAAGTAAACTTTACACCTGTATTAGAAGCTAGTTGGTTTAGTTTACCTCAGCCATTTTTGTATAAAATGGAATTTAAAATACAAGCTATTATACCTATAGCCATTATGTATATTGCTACTGCTGTTGAAACAATAGGAGATATTTCTGCAGTAACATCCGGTGGATTAAATAGAGAAGCTACCGATAGAGAATTATCAGGTGGTGTATTAGCTGATGGTGTTGGTAGTATTATTGCATCTTTTTTTGGTGTATTACCTAATACATCATTCAGTCAAAATGTTGGTCTTGTTGGTATGACAAAAGTAGTTAATAGATTTTCAATTATGACAGGTGCTATATTCTTGATATTAGCAGGATTTTTACCTAAATTAGGTGCTATAGTTTCTGCTGTTCCTCAATCTGTACTTGGAGGCGCAACAATTATTATGTTTTCAATGATTGCAATAAGCGGTATGCAATTAATATTCAAAGAAAATATGTATGGAAGAAATGCAGTAATTGTCGCAGTTGCTTTAGGGTTCGGCTTAGGTTTTGGTTCTGTACCTGATGCTTTGCAGTACTTGCCTAGTTGGGTAAAACTTATTTTTGCCCAAAGTGGTATAGTTGTATCATTTCTTATAGCCGTGATACTAAACTTAGTATTACCAGAAGATAAAGACGCATTTCAGCAATGTAGAGAAGAAAAATTTGAATAGAAATAATTACCTTCTAGTGAGTTCTTACTCAGAGAAGGTTTTTGTGATTCAAAAATATGTTAAAATCAACTGGATGTAATTTAAAATATGGATACCCGTTAATAGACTAGAATGGAATGCAGAAGGGAGAATGAAAATGTTTTCATTAAAAGAATATATAACTGTAAAAAGCTTACAAGAAGCTTATGAATTGCTTAATCAAAATAAAAACAATGTTATATTAGGTGGCCTGTTATGGCTTAAAATGGGAAATAAAAATTATAATAAAGGAATTGATTTATCTGGGCTAGGTCTAGATACTATTATAGAGAAAGAATCGGAAATTGAGATTGGCTGTATGACGACCCTTAGACAAATAGAAACAAGTCAAGTTATAAACAATCATTTTGATGGAATATTAGCGGAATCAGTTAAAAATATTGTTGGAGTGCAGTTTAGAAACTGTGCAACAATTGGAGGAAGCATATATTCTAGATTTGGATTTTCAGATATTTTAACAGCGTTACTGTCATTGGACAGTTACGTTCACTTGTATGAAGGCGGTATAATTCCTCTAGACCAATTTATAAATATGCCTATTAAAAAGGATATTTTAGTTAAAATAATTATTAAAAAAGATGGACGTAGATCAAGCTATAAAAGCCACAGAATAACTTCTACAGATTTTCCAGTATTAGCAGTTAGTGTTAGTAAATATAATGAAGGCTGGAGAATATCTATTGGAGCAAGACCGAATAGAGCGATTTTAGCTGTGAATGCTTCTAAAATGCTTTCACAAAATCCAACGAAAGATCAGATAGATGCCGCATGTGAGGAAGCTTCAAATGAGGTTGCGTTTGGGACAAACTTAAGAGGATCAGCAGAATATAGAAAACAGCTAGCTAAGGTACTTGTTAAGAGAGGAGTAGAAGAAATATGCAAATAAAGTGCTATATAAATAATAGATTATTTAATGAGGAAATAGAACCAGATATGCTTCTTATAGACTTTTTACGTAATGTAGGGTTCACAAGTGTTAAACGTGGATGTGATACAGCAAACTGCGGTCTGTGTACTGTTATGGTTAATGAAAAAACGGTATTATCATGCTCTGTTTTGGCAGCGAGCGTTAATGAAAAGCATATATATACACTTGAAGGATTAGAAGATGAAGCTAAAATTATTGGTAAGCTTATTGCAGATGAAGGTGCAGATCAATGTGGGTTTTGTAGCCCAGGGTTTTTAATGAATGTAATTACTATGAAAAAAGAACTTAAAGATCCTACAGATGAAGAAATAAAGCATTATCTTTCAGGAAATTTATGTCGTTGCACAGGATATATGGGACAATTAAGAGCCATCAAGAAATATTTGCAGCTAGGAAAGGATGGTGAGTAAATGAAAGTAGTTAATAAAGGTATTAATAAGCTAGATTCTATGGGCTTAGTTACAGGGAAGCCAGTGTACACAGAGGATATTGCTCCAAAAAATTGCTTAATTGTAAAGCTTCTTAGAAGCCCTCATGCATATGCAAGAATATTAAATATAAAAAAAGATACAGCACTTAAGGTTCCAGGAATAGAATGTATTTTAACCTACAAAGATGTTCCTCAAACGAGATTTACAAATGCAGGACAATCCTATCCAGAGCCGAGTCCGTACGACAGATTAATACTTGATGAATACGTAAGATATGTAGGAGATCCTGTAGCTATTGTTGCTGGTATTGATGAGAAGTCAGTACAAAAAGCATTAAAGCTTATTAAAGTAGAATACGAAGTTCTTAAGCCAGTATTAGATATGGAAGAAGCTATAGATCATAGCACAGTAATCCATATGGAAGATAACTATACAGTGAATTTCGATATAGGGAATGATGTTAAAAGGAATATATGTTCTTCTGGTGGTTTTGAGAGTGGTAATGTAGATGAAGAGTTTGAAAAATGTGATGTTATTGTAGATGAGGTCTATCATACAAAAGCTAATAATCAAGCTATGATGGAAACATTTAGAACATATACACATTTTGATTATAATGGCAGATTAAATATTGTAAGCTCAACCCAAATTCCTTTTCATGTAAGAAGAATAGTTGCCAGAGCATTAGAAATACCAAAGTCACAAGTTAGAGTGATTAAACCTAGAATAGGAGGCGGCTTTGGTGCAAAGCAGACAGCAGTAAGTGAAATCTTTCCTGCTATTGTAACAATGAAAACAGGAAAGCCTGCTAAAATAGTATTTGATCGATATGAAACCTTTTCAGCTGGCACAAGTAGACATGAAATGAAAATGAGGGTTAAAATTGGTGCCGATAAAGAAGGAAATATTAAGGCTATATCTATGTACACTCTTTCAAATACTGGAGCCTATGGAGAACACGGACCTACTACAGTTGGTTTATCAGGTCACAAAACTATGCCACTATATAATAAAGCCAATGCATTTAAGTTTGATTTTAATGTTGTTTATACGAATACTATGGCAGCAGGTGCATTTCGTGGCTATGGAGCAACTCAAGGTATATTTGCTCTCGAGTCAGCAGTTAACGAATTAGCAGCAAAGTTGAATATGGACCCAATTATTTTAAAACAGAAAAACCTACTTGAAGAAGGCGATGTGCTAACTGCATATCATGATGAACCTCTCCAAAGTTGTACTCTTAATAACTGTATTGAAAAGGGTAAAGAGCTTATTAAATGGAATGAAAAATACCCATATAAGCGTATTAGTGATAGTAAAGTTCGGTCTGTTGGTATGGCCATAGCTATGCAAGGTTCGGGTATTGCTGGTCTTGATATTGCATCAGTTCAAATAAAGTTGAATGATGATGGTTTCTATACCTTACTTATTGGTGCTACGGATATGGGTACAGGTTGTGATACAATACTTGCCCAAATAGCAGCGGAATGTTTAGAGTGTGATATCGATAAAATAGTAGTAAACGGTGTAGATACAGATCAATCACCTTATGATACAGGTTCTTATGCTTCAAGCACCACTTATGTAACAGGTATGGCTGTTGTTAAGGCTTGCGAAAAGCTAAAAGATCAAATGCTCCATGAGGCTTCAAAGATAATGAAAGTTGAAAAAGATACTTTAGAATTTGACGGACAAATAATTTATAATAACGATAATAGTATTACACTAGATAGATTAGCTCAAGAACTAGTAGTAGGAGACGGAAATTGCTTAATGGCAAGTGAATCTCACTCAAGTCCATATTCACCACCACCATTTATGGCAGGCTTTGTTGAAATTGAATTGGATATAGAAACTGGAAAACTAGATATTATAGACTATTATGGAGTAGTAGATTGTGGTACTCCTATTAATCCAAAGCTGGCAAAGATCCAAGTAGAAGGTGGTATCGCACAAGGTATTGGTATGGCAATATATGAGGATATTACCTATAATGAGTCAGGTAAAATGAAGAATAATTCATTTATGCAATATAAAATACCATCAAGACTTGATGTAGGAAACATTGTAGTAGAATTTGAAAGCAGTTATGAGCCTACAGGTCCTTTTGGAGCAAAGTCTATAGGAGAATTGGTTATTAATACTCCATCACCAGCAATTGCTAATGCTGTATTTAATGCGACTGGTGTAAATATAAGAAGCCTACCTATTACAGCGGAGAAAGTTTTAATGGGAATAATGAAAAAATAGGAACTAAGATGAGAGAGATTTATCCTATACTAACAACAAATCTACAAGAATTTTCCTTGTAGATTTGTTGTTTTTACATAATTTTTTATAGAAAGGCTAATCTTATTGATATATATTTCTTAATAATGGTATAATTTAATGGGTTCGTATTTTAAAAAAGGAGTGATGTTTTATGATAAATATAAATATAGGTTTTGAATTAGATATTGTATTAATTAGGGAGGTTTATGCATCGTAACCATCTAAACCTCCCCTGATATTTTAAAGTTTGTAATTTAATATGGGAGGAAAATAAAATTGAAAACAGTAAATTTATGTGATCTAGGTTTAAATGAAAGAATTATTCAAGAGTCTACAATGTATGATGAAAATTTATATATTTCAAGAGTATCTGCTCAACATAGAGAATTGTATAAGATAATTACAGAGCATGGAGAAATTTCTGCACAGGTTTCTGGTAAAATAGGTTATTCTTCAAAAAATAATACAAACTATCCAGCGGTAGGTGATTGGGTTTTAGTAGATAGAACAACGAATCAAAGCGGAAATGCTATTATTCACCATGTTCTTACAAGAAAAAGCAGCTTTGAAAGAAAAATCGCAGGTGTAAAATTTGATAGTCAAATAATTGCAACGAATATTGATACTGTATTAATATGTATGTCACTGAATAATGACTTCAATATACGAAGGTTGGAAAGATATATTTCTGTTGCGTGGGACAGTATGGCAACTCCTGTTGTTGTATTAACTAAGTCGGATTTATGCGATGATATTGAAAATAAACTGTTACAAGTTAAAAATGTGGCCATTGGCATAGATATAGTAGTCACTAGTAGCATGATTGAAGAAGGTTATGCTAACATTAAAGATTATATAGAAAAAGGAAAAACTGTTGCCTTTATTGGTTCATCAGGCGTAGGTAAATCTACTTTGATTAATAGATTATTAGAAAATGAATCATTAAAAACGAATGGAATCAGAAATGATGATAAGGGTAAACATACTACAACACACAGAGAATTATTTTTAATTCCTAATGGCGGAGTTGTTATAGATACCCCTGGTATGAGAGAGCTTGGTTTAACAGGGGCAGATTTAGAGAAGTCCTTTACAGATATAGAAGATTTAGCTCGAAAATGTAAATTTTCAGATTGTCACCACGAGAAGGAACCTAAATGCGCAGTTAGAGAAGCGATAGAAGAAGGTTTATTAGATATAGAACGCTTAGAAAGCTATAGAAAGCTTCAAAGAGAACTACAATATAATGAGCTTAAATCTAAGGAGTTAGAACGTAAGAAGATAAATGAAATGTTTGGCAGTATGGGAGACTTTAAAGAGTTCAAGAGATCTATTAAAAGTAAAAATAAAAGATAGAATAAAGGGTATCTCAAAATAGAATAGTCTATGATGAGGTGCTCTTTTTATAAGATAGAGAAAAATAGTTACATATAAATTTTTTAAACTAAAACTTTCCGTATTTAGATTTGAAAAAAATTACTTATATTGTTCCTTAGAAGTTTTTTATATAGATATTTTATTCTCCGAAAAATTGTTGGAATATTATGAAAATTATTTTAAAAAAAGAAGGAATTAATTAAAAAAGATAGAATATACATATTACAAATGTAACCGATTTCATACATAAAATTATTTATATAGCGTTATAGATGTACAA
>JAEWHG010000106.1 GCA_023387935.1 Bacillota bacterium | reverse complement strand
TACATGTATTATCCTCTTGTATATGAACAGTTACTCCCTGATCTGGTTGGCGATATCTAAATTTTGCTGTGCATTTAAAAACTTCTTTTTTCGGTTTTTCGCTTACGAACTGAAGGTCTGTTGCTATTAGTCCATAGGAATATAGACTAGGATGACTTTCTCCTTGAGTTACGTATAATATGTTTTTTTCAAGATCCTTGCCTACTACAAACCAAGGTTCACCGGTTCCTGCACCACCAATTCCTAGACCTTTTCGCTGTCCTAGGGTGTAATACATTAGTCCATCATGTTTTCCCTTTATTTCTCCTTCTAAGGATACCATATCTCCAGGCTGTGCTGGAAGATAATTACTTAAAAACTCCTTAAAATTTCTCTCTCCAATAAAGCATATTCCTGTACTATCCTTTTTAGTAGCAGTTGCAAGGTTCGCATCTTTAGCAATTTGTCTAAGATCTTTTTTCTCCAAATGGCCTATAGGAAACATTGCTTTTGATAATTGATATTGATTTAATTGGTTTAAGAAATAAGTTTGATCCTTATTAGAATCTGCACCTCTAAGCAATCTATATTCTCCATCTTTAAAATCAACTTGAGCATAATGCCCAGTAGCTAAATAATCTGCACCTAACTTTAGTGCATGTTCCAAAAAAGCCTTAAATTTAATTTCTTTATTACACATTACATCCGGGTTAGGTGTACGTCCACGTTTATATTCATCTAAAAAATAAGTAAACACTCTATCCCAGTACTCTTTTTCAAAGTTTACAGAATAATACGGAATCCCGATTTGATCGCACACTCTTCTTACATCTTCATAATCCTGAGCAGAAGTACAATATCCAAGATCATCGGATTCATCCCAGTTTTTCATAAAAATACCTACTACATCATATCCCTGTTCTTTCAACAATAAAGCGGCTACAGATGAATCAACCCCGCCAGACATACCTATAACAACCCTTGTATCCTTTGGCTCCTTTTTCACATTTACTCCTCCTCTCTTAAATTATATTCTATATTATTATTTGAATTCTAATTAGTATTTAATCTAATATCTAAAATTCTAAAATATGAAAATAATATAATCCTTATTTTATCACTTTTTAAGCAAAAATAGTAGTATATTACTTCTTTTCTATTTCATATAATTAAAAAGTCCAGATAGAATAAAAATCTAACTGAACTTCTTATATCTATAATCCTATATTTTTAAATCCTGTTCCCTTAACTTCCTGAATGCTTTGAATGGTCATAAAAGCTTTAGGATCATATTGCTCAATAATTTCCTTCAACTTACCGATTTGTGTAGTTGTAAGAATACAATAAATAACTTTTTTATTGGATTTTGAATAGGCTCCCTCTGCCTGTAAAAATGTTACCCCTCTATTTAGTTTTTTCATTATTACTTCTGCTATCTCTTCAGCATTATCCGATACAAGCATCACATTTTTCTTTTGATCTAATCCTTCTTGTACTTTATCAACGATTTGATATCCAATATACATTGATATTAATGTATACATAGCTGGCTCTAATCCAAACAAAGTAGAAGCTATAACAACGATAAGGGTATTAAAAGCCATTAATCCTGTTCCAACATTAATGTTATATTTTTTCTTAAAAATAGCTGCTATAATATCTAAACCACCTTGACTAACACGACTTCTAAATAATATTCCCATTCCTACCCCATTAAAAATCGCTCCAAATACTGCAGATAGAATTATATCATCTAAAACTATATATTGTCCTATACCCGCAGTGAGTTCTACTGAAAAAGATAAGAATACCATGGAAATAAAACTATATGCTATAAATTCCTTATCTATTATTCTCATTCCAATTAAAAATATTGGAATGTTAATTGCAAATATTAAAAGACTTGTAGGGATTTGAGTTAGATAATAAATCATAATCGATATACCGCCAACGCCACCACTTAAAAGTTTATTAGGAATAAAAAATCCATTTAACGCAATGGAGCATAAAAGATTTCCTATAATGATAGCACCTAATTTACTAATATCAACTGAAACATTTTTGGAGCTAAAAATATCTCTTTTTGTAATTTCCAAAGTAAATACCTCACTTTTATTTTATTGTATTCTTACCATGATTATAACCATATGCAATTTTTCTTGCAATATTTGTTGTTCAAGGTTTATGTTATGAATTCTTTATTTATACCGAACTTTTTAGGTTTTGCTTGTTTTTTCTATATAAATCTCCCTATTGCTACAAATTGGTTTGTTAGCATTAATAACTTTTAATAAATAAAATAAATCTAGATTTTAAAATCTAATATTATTGAACATATCTTCTATATTAAAGCTATCGTCCTGTATATGAAGCCATTTTACATAGAATTAAATTCTTTATGGAATATTCATAATTGCATGTATTATAAATTCAATTGAAGTAAAACTTGCTAATTTTTTTATAAATTTATTTTTTTATTTTAAATAGAAAAAAACAGACTCCATATCACTATTTATGGAATCTGTTTTTTTCTTTGATTAATATTTTATAACTTTATTTAGCGTTTGCAAAAGATTCTTCAACAGCTGCTATATATCCTTCAACAGTTATAGTAACATTTGATGTAAGTTCTGGCACATCTGGTACATTTTTATGAGATTCATCACGTTCTTTAACTTTTAAAGATTTAATTTCATCTACGCTCTTCCCTACCATCCATTTTTCGAACTCTGCAATTTGCTCAAACCATTCTTTTCCTATAGTAGATGCTTTTTTCATACCATAATCTGCTCCAAGCTCAATTTTAGTTTTAATATCTGCATTTTTATCTGAAGTTATTTTACCATCTTTGTCAAAGTTTATTTTTGTTTGGGCATTATCAATTAAAGTAGCTACAACTTTACCATCTTTATCAAAAGCAGTTAAAGCCATCGTAGTATCTACCTGTGCAACTGGAAGAGTTTCTTTTCCATCTGCATTTGCATAACCTTTTGATTTACCAATTGAAATTCCATGCCCAAGTCCTAATTTTTCAGCTCTCGGTCCAATTTCAATTGCATTGTTATATGCTTCCTCAACAGCTGCAATATAACCTTCTACTGTTATAGTAACAAAAGATGTAAGTTCTGGCACATCTGGAACATTCTTATGAGACGCATCTCTTTCTTTCACCTTTAAAGATTTAATTTCTTCTACGCTTTTTCCAACCATCCATTTTTCTAATTCTTCTATTTGCTGATACCATTCTTTTCCTATTGTAGATGCTTTAACCATTCCATATCCATCTTTTAATTCTACTTTTGTTTTATTCTCAGCTTTTACATCTGAAGTTAGCTGAAGATCTTTATCAAAGCTTACCTTAGTTTGAGCTGTATCAATAGTTATATTAACTACTTTACCTTCTTTATCGAAACCAACAGCAGCTATTGTACTATCTACTTGACCTACAGGTGTTGTTTCACCATCTAAATCTTTAGATTTGCCTATAGATGTAATATGACCAAGACCTACTTTTGCAATAACGCCATCATTATTAGAAGCATTTTCTACCGGCTTGTTTTCATTTGGAGCAGTATTTTCTGCAGGTGGAGTCTCCCCTGTAGATGGTGTGCTTTGTGTACAGCCTGCTAACATAGAAACCACCAAAACCAATACTAGTACAATCGAAAATGTCTTTTTCATGTGTCTACCCCTCACTTTTATGTAATTTTTAATACT
>JAEWHG010000077.1 GCA_023387935.1 Bacillota bacterium | reverse complement strand
GTATGAAGTAAAGCCTAAGTATAATGAAATTAGGAGTGATATTATACAGCAGGTTAAGCTAGGAAGTAAAGAAAAGGTAGTTGCGTTTTGTAAAGGAATTCAAGCTGCCGCTCCAGTAGATTCTTTTGTTAACCCAGAGCCTTGGGATATGCCAGGATACAATGATCCAGTAATTATGGCCGCTGGTGCGTTTATACAGGGTTCATCTATAGAATTAAGTGCGGACGCTCCTATTAGACCTCCTTATATTGTTTATTATCAAGGTGGGCTAACATATGAGCATGCTAAACTAGGCGCTTTAATTGCTCTGCAAAACATACAAAAAATTGATTCAAATCAAACAATATAAGATTATATAGTTTTTATGTAGATATTAAAGGGTAGTTTATTATATTGCGAAATAATTATATGCATTAAAAAGAAGGGTACCTTAATATTAAGATAGACCCTTCTTTTCGTATCTGCATTATAATTTTCTAAAAACTCCAGTAACTTTGCCAAGAATAACGACATCCTTAAGTATTATAGGTTCTAATAAACTATTTTCTGGTTGTAGACGTATATGATCAGCTTCTTTAAAGAATCGTTTTACTGTAGCTTCATCATCAATTAGAGCAACTATTATATCTCCATTGGAGGCTACTGACTGTTGTCTAATTACAACATAATCATTATCCAGTATACCAGCTTCGATCATACTATCACCTTTAACATTTAATATGAAGGTATTACCATGATCTATGAATTCTATTGGAAGAGGGAAGGTGTCCTCAATATTTTCAACAGCTAATATGGGCTGACCTGCAGTTACTTTACCTATGATAGGTACATTAACCATTTCTTTATTATAAGAAAAATCACTAAAAGGGTCATTGCTTAAAATTTCAATTGCTCTTGGTTTAGTAGGGTCCCTTCGTATATAACCCTTATCCTCTAGCTTAGATAAATGACCATGAACTGTAGAAGTAGATCTAAGGCCTACAGCCTCGCATATTTCTCTTACAGAGGGAGGATATCCTTTTTTATTTATTTCCATTTTCATGTAGTTAAGTATTTCTAATTGTTTATTACTTAAATCCTCATACATTACAAAACTCCTCTCTATAACTGTTATATATATAAAGTATATCATACATCCTTTAAAACATCAAACATTTGTTCGAAAAAATTAATCCTCAATCCATTCGAAATTTTTAACAATTTCTCTTTTTACATTTTTCTTATGTGCAGCATATAATTGAGTTGTTGTTACATTATCATGATCTAAGAGATTTTGAACATCATATATGGAGAATCCTTGCTGAATTAGGGAAGTAGCAGCAGTAGCCCTTAGCTTATGAGGACTATATCCATTTTCTCTGCTGGTACCAAGTACTATAGACGTATACTTTTTCACAAGATTTCTAATGGCTCTTGTTGTCATACGTTTGTTTTGTAAGGAAAGAAATAATGCGTCTTTATGTTCATCATCTAATAAGCTATTGACTGATCGCTCATTTTCTATATAATCTTTAACTACGGCTTCACAGGTCTTATTAATAGGCATAACAACTTCTTTAGCACGCTTTCTATAAATTCTAAATTCTCCTCTGTTAAAATTAAAGGAGGAAATATTTAATTGTTCTAATTCACTTAAACGCAAGCCATATGTAACAAATAGTACAAGAATTGCCTTATCTCTTAATTTAGTTTTTTCCCAATATTTTCTCTCGCCTTCAGTAAAATGTTCCCCAGAGCTTACTATATCTAGCATTATAGCTACTTCGTCAATCTCTAATCTTTTAATAGCATCTGGCTGAGGTTTAGGTAGTCTAATGGGATTAAAGCCATCCGTAATATTATTTTTAACAATTTCATCTCTATAGAGAAATTTAAATAGTACCGATAATGAAGATTTTTTTCTTCCTAAAGCTCTATTATCATTTTCCATAATTTTTATAGAATCATGATCTTTAATTGTGTATCTGGAGCAATAGTCTCCAATAAACCGATTAATCGTTTTAGAAGTAATTTTATTAAAATCTTCAGTAGTGATTTTATAAGGTTCATCAGCGGTAGTGATATCTGTTTCACTAATCAAGTACTTGCAAAAGAATAGTATATCACTTAAGTAAGCTAAGCGAGTAGAAAGTGCCACACCGTTTTTTAAGTATATTGAAAAGTCCTTCATAAAGCTAGGGAGCTGTTTTTCAATTTCCAAACATTTTTCAATAAGATGGTTTTGCTTAATAACAATATTATCAGGCTTATCGGATTTATTATGTACACTTATTCTAGGTCTTTTTGACATTTCATCAACTCCTTGGATTATGATCTAAATTGTAAGTTGCCTAATATAAAGTATAGCAGGGGTGAAGGTATAATGGAATTAGTAGTTATATAATAAAAAATATTTTTCAAACCTCAACTATTCCCTAAATATACATTTAAAGAATAGTTAATAAAGTAATTATAAACCACTTCTTTTAGCATGTCCAGCTAATAATTTCATAAAATAGCAATTATTACTTTATTGTTATAGTTATTGAATTTTTAATATTAAATATAGATTCATTGGCCAATTTTTTATTTTATAGATAATTATTTTAACGAACTATAATAATTATGATTTATTACAATGAATTTATTAATTTATCTATATTAATATCTACATAATTATTTACATATATCTGAATTTCCTGGTTCAAATTGATTAATTCACTGGCTCTATTTATACAATTGATTCAACTTAATGGATTTAAGATAAAATTATAGCTATTTATTATAAGGTTATCGGTATTAATATAAAATGAACCGTAATGACACAGAAATCGTGGCTTTGCGGTTCATTATCTATCCTTAACTGAACTTTCGCATATTTAATTATGCAGTAGTGATCAATTAATAATAGTTTTATATATTACTTTCTGCTTTTGTTCTTAATAATCTATGAAATATAGATATTCTTTGAGCATCTTGTCTTTTTAATTTATCTTTTAATTCTGCCACTTCATATGATTTTTCTTTTATTTTCATTTTAAGTTTAGCGTTTTCACAGATTAGAACGTCTTTATCTTTATTTACATCTGGAACATTGAACTGTTTTGCTAGTTCCTCTAATTTTTCCTTTAATTCATTGATTTCACTTCTGTAATTGTATTTTTCTAATATCATTAATATTTCTTTTTTTAAATCTTCATTGAAATTTCCAGTACCTGTATAGCTTTCTGCTGCTCCCTCTATATGATTATCATCACTATCTGTGGATTTAGTATAATTACTATCAATACCTGTATTCTGATCTTGTAATACTTTCTTTATTTCTTTATTTGACAATCCATTTTGCTGAAGTTGTTTAATATATAGCAGAAGATCTACTTCCTTATTTGTAAAGTATCTTCTGGAATTCTCCGCTCTAGGAATTTCAAGTTTAAATTCTTTTTCATAAAATCGAATCACATGCGGTTTGAATCCTATATGTTCAGCTACCTCGCTTATAGAATATCTATCTTTGTTATTAATCATTGGTTTCACCTCCGATTAATATTTTCAATAAAAGAGTAATAATTTCCTTTTAAATCATTTGAAAATCGTTAAACAAATTCCAACAATAATTTGAAAACTTCTATATACTTTTGCATTTTAAGTCAAAAAAAGAGATATAAATATAATATATACCTCTTCTTCAGAACTATTAAATTTCTTTTTCTAATATTTTTATAGATAAATCTACTGTATTAGCTATATCGCTTACGGATACCATTTCACAAGTACTATGAATATATCTCGTAGGAATAGATAGTACTCCCGATGGAACTCCGCTTCTAGTTAAATGAATTGCACCAGAATCTGTGCCACCAAATTCAAGTACTTCTAGCTGATACGGTATAGAATTTTTTTCAGCTTGTTCAATCATTAAATTCTTTATCATAGGATGGCATAAAATAGAGTTATCTTTAATTTTAACTGCAGGACCATGCCCTAGTTTAACAGCCATAGGTTTAGCCTTAGGCGTGTCTCCTGTAGCCGTAACATCAAATGATATAGCTATATCTGGTTCTATAGCATATCCAGCCGTCTTAGCTCCTCTAGTTCCCACTTCCTCCTGTACTGTAAAAACAAAATAAATATCATTTTTAGAAGTATTCAATGATTTTAAAATTTCTATCATAATGAAACAACCGATACGATCATCTAATGCTGGTGCAATAATACTTCTATCATCTATGATTACTTCACTATAATATACACATACATCTCCTATTGAAACTTTATTTTCCGCTTCTTCTTTAGATGCTGCTCCTATATCTATAAACAATTTATCCAGTGTCAAATCCTTTAGGCTATCGATTTTCTCACATCCAACAATACCAATTGTACCATTTTCAAATATAACTTTTTGAGAATATGTAACTGCTGGGGATATTCCTCCAATGTTTGTGAATCTAATAAACCCTTTATCATCAATATAGGTCGCCATTAAACCTATTTGATCCATATGGCCAGCTAGAAGTACTTTTTTGCCATCTCCTTTTTTTCTTACAATAAGATTTCCTAAAGCATCCGTATAAACCTCATCCGCATAATCTTTTACTTCCTCTTTAATTAATTGACAAATTCTAATTTCATTACCAGATGGAGAGTATGTAGATACCATTCTTTTTAATAAATCTAAATTTAGAGTTCTCATTATACCAATCCCCTTTCGCTAATTCTATCAATGAATTTAAATAAAAGCTCTTTACAATTATGGTAATCGTCTTTGCTTAATACAGATATGGGAGAGTGAATATATCTACAAGGAACTGCTATGGATACACAAGGTGTTCCAGCATTAGCAGTATGAAATTTCCCAGCATCATTTCCACCAAAAGTTGACCTGCGGTATTGCCAAGGAATCTCATATTCCGTTGCTGTTTCAACTACCATATCTACAAATTTTCTATTATAAATAGAGGTTCTGTCCATTAATGAAATCGCAGGACCTTTATCTAGCTCTGTAACCTGCATGTGTGTTTCTACATTAGATACATCTGAACAAGTAGTACCTTCTAAAATTATTGCTAAGTCTACATCTATTTGATTAGCAGCAACCTCTGCACCTCTTAACCCGATTTCCTCCTGCACTGTAAATATCCCTGTAATTCCAATGTCGGTTTCCATTTTTAATAGGTCAATGAGTATTGCACATCCAACTCTATTATCTAAAGCCTTAGCCTTAATCCGATTTTTCCCAAATTCAACATACTCACTATAAAAACCAATATAATCTCCTACATTGACTAGTTTTTCTGCTTCAGTCTTCGCTTTACATCCAATATCTATATATAAATCATCGATAGCTATTGCTTTTTTTCTTTCATCAGGTCTTTGTAAATGAATAGCCTTTGCTCCAATAACTCCATTGATTTTATTTTTACCAATAACAACTTGTTTTGACACCAATATTCTAGGATCTACTCCTCCGATTGGAGCAAATTTAATTAATCCACTGTCGTCAATTCCTTTAATAATAAATCCTACTTCATCCATATGAGCTGTCACAGCAATAGAAATATTATCTTTTCTACCTTTTTTATGCGCTATTATGTTACCCATGATGTCAATTTTTATATGATCCACATAACTTTTAATTTCTTCAATTATTATATCTCGAACTTCCTTTTCATTTCCAGAAACACCGAAAGCATCGGTTAAAGTTTTTAATAACATAATATTTCCTCCATATCAATTTCATTTAAGGTTACAATAAAATTGGCTATTAGCTTCCCAGTCTTTTCTATATCTGATAAGCTAATAGTTTCTACAGATGTGTGCATATACCTTAGAGGAATGGATATTACTCCTGTAGCAACTCCCAAACGACTTACCTGCATTGGCCAAGCATCCGTGCCCGAATGTCCAGGCGCAACTTCAATTTGATAATCGATATATGCATTAATAGCAGTTTGCTTCATTTTATTATATATATTAGGATGAATATTTGGGCCCACGGTTATTGCAGGTCCTTTATCCATTTCAATAGTGTCGTATTGACTTAATTCTGGGGTTTTACCGAAGCCTACATCAACTGCGATTCCTATGTCTGGATTAATAGAATAGGATGAAGTAGTTGCACCCCTTGTTCCAACTTCCTCTTGAACAGTAGCCACAAAATAAACATCAGCTTCATGGTAAGAATATTGCAATTCCTTTAAACACATTAATAAGGATGCAATACCGGCCCTGTCGTCCATTGCCTTTCCTGCTACTCTATTATTCTGCAATCTTATCATATTTCTTTTAATGGTAATAACATCCCCAATTCTAATTTTAGAATCAAGATCCTCCTTTGAAAAACCAGTATCCACTAATAAATCATCTATATCTAGTGATTTACTTCTTTCGTCTTCACCTGTTATATGTGGTGGTTTAACACCTATAATTCCATATACTTTTTCTTTCCCATGAATGATTACTTCCTGGCATAAAAGTGTTCTTTGATCAACACCACCTACATTGGTAAATTGAACGAATCCATTTTCATCGATATTTTTTACCATTAATCCAATTTCATCCATATGAGCAGCTAACATAATTTTTTTATTGTTAACTTCTCTACCTTTTTTAAGTCCAATAACGTTTCCTAAAGAATCTACTTTAACTTCATCGCAATACTTCATAAAGTAATTCTTTACTTTTTCAGTTATTTCCATTTCATGACCTGAAACTCCTGAAATCTCTGATAATTCTTTCAATACCTCTTCTAAATGCATATTCAACCTCCTCTTATTTAGCCCTTTTATAGAAAAAAGTTTTTACAGGTGTTAAATCATAACGATTTGGCAAAATTATTTGTTCTGTACTTCCTACAAATAGAACGCCATCCTTACTTAGGGAATCATGAAATTTTTTATACATAATATTTTTAGCATCTTCCGTAAAATAAATCATTACATTTCTACATAAAATTAAATCACAATCCTTTGGATATTCATCTTTAAGTAAATTAAATTTCTTAAAGATTACCTGTTTTTTTATTTCTTCATTTATTTTATAAGTCCCATTATATTTTTCGAAAAAAGTTTCTTTAAATCCTTTAGGTAGATTATCTAAGCTTTTAGCTGAATACACACCTTGTTTAGCTTTGCTTATTGCACCTTCGTCAATATCCGTAGCTAATATTGAAATTTGATTGAGTGGAAAAAATTTAGAAAGTAACATAACTAAAGAATAGGGTTCTTCACCCGTAGAACAAGCCGAACTCCAAATTTTCAATTTAGATTTACCCTTTAGCAATTGTGGAATTACTGTACTGTCTAATACATCCCACTGCTGAGGATTTCGATAAAATTCAGATACATTAATAGTTAAGTAATTAATAAATTCATCTAATAATTTAGCATCCTGATTAATAGCAGTAAAATACGAATCATATGATGTAAAGTTGTTACGAGTTATTAGTGATTCTATTCTACGTTTCATTTGGCGCTCTTTATAGCTATTTAAATCTATTCCAGTTTTTTTATATACCTTTTCTTTAAAAATTTCATATCCTTCCATTAAAGATTCCCCCTAGAATTGTAAATAAATAATATATTTGAAATTAAAGTGAAAATTGTGAATTTAAGTATATTGTAAAAAATAAAGAGTCAAAGACTCTTTATTTTTTATTTATTTATTTTCTAGTATTTCTCCAATTGTTGTTGTATTTTTATCATCAATGTATTCTATTTCTTCTTCTTCAGTTTCTTCATTAACTGCTGTTATACTTAGGCTGATACGTTTTTCTTCAGGTTTAACATCTAATACTTTAACATTTATTTTTTGACCAATATGAAGTTCCTCTGATGGTTTAGAAATATGTTTTTCACTAATTTGTGAAATATGAACTAATCCATCTAATCCTGGCTCTAATTCAACGAATGCACCGAAATCTACTAATCGAACTACTTTACCTTCAACAACGCTTCCTATAGGATACTTTACTACTGCATCATCCCATGGTTGTTTCTGCGTTTGTTTTAATCCTAGAGATACCTTTTCTTTATCTTTATCGAAATCTAAAACTTCTACTTCAATAATATCACCAATACTCACAACTTCTCTTGGGTGCTTTACTCTTCCCCATGACAGCTCTGAAATATGAACAAGACCATCAATTCCACCAATATCTACAAATACGCCAAAATCAGTAATACGTTTTACTTCGCCTCTAATATGAATACCCTTATCTAATTTCGAAAATAATTCTGATTTTTTGTGTTTGTTTTCTTCTCCCAATACTACTTTTCTAGATAATATTACTTTATTTTTCTTACGATCTATTTCCATTACCTTAGTAGTAAAGCTTTTACCTTCAAATGACTTTAAATCGTCTACAAAACGGTCCGATAATTGACTAGCAGGTATAAAACATCTAATACCACGAGCTATAGCTACTACACCGCCTCTTACAGCTTCAATTACCTTTGTTTCTACTAAAGATTCTGCATCCTTTATTTTTTCAAGATCGTCCCAACCTTTTACCATATCTACTCTTTTTTTAGATAATAAAACATTACCTTCTCCATCATCTAAACTGATTACATATACCTTAATTTCGTCTCCTGCTTTTACAAGCTCTTGTGGATTAACAGTTGTATCACTTGAGATTTCATCCTTTGGAATAATTCCGTCAGATTTGTATCCTACATTTACTGTGATTTCATTATTAGTAACACTGATTACTTTACCAGTAACAATTTCTCCTCTTTTTAATCTCACCATAGATTTTTCTATTTCTTCCATTAAATTTAACATATCATTATTCACGTTAAAACCTCCTAATTAAATTATTATAAATTATTAATTGTATCAATTACTTCATCAATGATCCACTTTGGAGTAGATGCTCCAGCGGTAACACCTACTGATTTATATTGCTTTAATAAATCAAGAGGTATTTCGCTGGCAGTTTCAATATGAAAAGTTGCATCGGGCTTTTCTTCTTTACAAATTTCCACAAGTTTTTGAGTATTAGAGCTATGGTAACCGCCTATTACAATCATTGAGTCTGCTTCCTTAGCAAGATCCCTAGCAGCTTTTTGTCTATCCTTTGTAGCTGAACAAATAGTATTAAACTTTACAATATTATTAGATTTTTCTTCTAGCATATGAGTTAGTTTATCGTATAATTCTGTTGACATAGTAGTTTGTACGACAATACACATCTTATCTAGAAAAGGAATATTTTTTATATCATCTTCTGTTTTAATAACATAAGCCGTATCATCACACCATCCATTAATACCTATTACTTCAGGATGATCCGGATTCCCAATAATAACAATATCGTATCCCATTTCTTTATATTCCTTAACGATACTTTGGATTTTCCTAACAAAGGGACAAGTAGCATCAATTAAAAAAATGTTTTTATCATTTGCCACATCGTATATTCTTTTAGGAATACCATGAGAGCGAATGATGACAGTTCCATCTACACCTTCATTAATATCTTCTATAACTCTTATTCCATCTTCATTAAGCTTGTCTATAACTTGTTTGTTATGGATAAGTGGTCCTAGCGTATAAATATTATTGGAGTTACTATCCAATTCATTAAAGGCAGCACTTATAGCCTTCTCTACTCCAAAGCAAAAACCAGAATGATTTGCCACAATTACTTTCATTAATATCCTCCTGTAAATTTCACAATATGAAATTAAACATATAACTTTATTATGTTTCTACATAATCTACAAAATTCCTTCTTTAATAATCAGTATTTCCAGATTTTTTTATAATACGTATTAAAATATGAAGTTTCATAAAGTGTGTGTTTATTCTATCATTAAGCTCTTAATATGATCTAATATCTTTTGACTTAACTGCTGGTATTCTTCAGTAGAATTCTTTTGACCATAGTATTCAGAAAAATCCATAGGTTTATCAATAATTATTCTTATTTTACTAAATAATTTATAATTTCCTATGATTGCTATAGGAATGATAGGACTCTGTGATTTAATCGAAATCATAGCAATCCCAGGCTTAGCTTCCAGCATTTCACCAGTTTTACTTCTAGTACCTTCAGGAAATATTCCAAGAACACTGTCCTCCTTTAGGATTTTTAATGCAGTCTTAATAGCACTAATGTCGGCTCCACCTCTTTTTACCGGAAATACGCCAAACTTTTTTAGAAAAGAAGCAAACAATTTATTAGAAAACAATTCTTCTTTGGCCATATAGTTAATCCGTCTCGGTAAACAGGTTCCTATTAAAAGTGGATCTAAATTATTAAAGTGGTTTGAACAAACAATGGACTTACCTTCTATAGGAATATTATCTAGTCCTGTAATTTCAATTCTATAAATAAACTTAAGAAAATATTTAACTAAATTTTTTACTGTATTATAGAATAGCACTATACTACTTCCCCCTTTAGAAGTTCTATTATGTTGTCAACAACCTTTTCAATTGATGAACCTGTCGTATCTATTACAATAGCATCTTCTGCCTTCACAAGAGGTGCAGCTTCTCTCTCACTATCTATTTTGTCTCTATTAATAATATCTTTCTTTAATTCATCTAAATTTACATCGATTCCCTTTCGTTTAAGCTCTAGATACCTTCTAGAAGCTCTTTCTTCAACAGAAGCAGTTAAGAAAATTTTCAAAGTAGCCTCAGGTAATACATGAGTGCCTATATCTCTACCGTCCATTATAACATCTTGATTCAATGCAATCTTTCTTTGTATGTCAACTAAAATATGTCTTACTTCTTTAATCTTAGCTATATGAGATACGTTTTTACTCACTTCAATACTTCTGATTTCTTCATTTACTATGTTATTATCTAGATAAATATTCTCATGTAAAAATTTAATATCACTATTTTTTGCTAATTGGATTATTTCATTTGCATTATTAATATCTATATTGGTACTTAAAACTTTATAAGTAAGGGCTCTATACATTGCACCTGTATCTATGTAAGTTATGTTAAGGCGCTGGGCTATTTTCTTTGCAATTGTACTTTTACCAGCTCCAGCAGGTCCATCTATTGCTATTTGAATAAATGCCATACAATACCTCCTCAGAATAAATGTAACCACCAGTTATGGTGGTTATTTTTTTAAAAAATCATTTCGCAATTTTATATATATCACTTAACTTATCTAAAGAAATTATACATCAGTTTGCAATTTTCCTCAAGTATATCTACAGTATTATTATAATTATTGCAGATAAAAGCTTATATTTTTTAACTGTTATACATTCATACCAGCAACGTAGCCAGTTGAAAATGCGATTTGTAAATTATATCCTCCTGTAAGAGCATCGATATCAATTACCTCACCAGCAAAATATAAATCTTTTATTAGTTTAGATTCCATAGTTTTACTATCAATTTCATTTATTGGGATTCCTCCTGATGTAATAATAGCTTCTTTTATAGATCTAAATCCACCCATGGTTAAAGTAAATTCTTTTATTGAAGTTATAATTTTGTTCCTATCTTTTTTGGATAGTTCCGATAACATTAAATCATTATCAATGTCTAGTATCGTCAACAATTTAATACATAAATTTTTTGGAAGATACTTTACTAGTATATTTCTAACTAACTTACTTCCGTTTGATTGATATTCTTGGTGGAAAATTTGTTGTAATTCTTCTTGTTTGTAATTAGGTAATAAATCTATTCGTATTACATACTGCTCTGAGTTGTTAATATATTGATTTAAATATGCGCTATGCTCTAATACAACTGGACCAGATATTCCATAATGCGTGAATATCAAATCTCCTTCAGAAATAATTCTTTTTTTATTATTAATTTTAGTTGTTAATTTAACATTGCTTAATGAAATACCCATCAAATCTTTGATCCAAGCATCTTTAATAATAATTGGCACTAAACTTGGTTTAATTTCAGCAATATTATGACTTAAAGCCTTTGCTAAGTAATATCCATCTCCTGTGCTACCCAAGTGAGGATAGGACATTCCTCCAGTTGCGACAATTACACCGTCACACTCTAGAGTTTTATTATTTTTCAGCTTAACTCCAATAACTTTTCTGTTATCTGTTATAATTTCTTTCACTTCACAACTGGTCCATAAAGCAACTTTATTTTCTTGTAATAGATTAAAAAACAAATCAATAATATCTCCTGATTTATCGCTAATAGGAAAAACTTTTCCTTTCTCTTCGACCTTTAATTTGCACCCATTATTTTCGATAAATTTAATCAAATCTAAATTACTAAAAGTATTTAAACTATTATATAAAAATTTTCCATTACGTAACGTTTTTTCAATGATCTCTCTAGTACTACAATTATTTGTAATGTTACATCTTCCACCGCCGGTTATTCTTAACTTTTTTCCGATTTCATTGTTTTTATCCAGTAAAATTACCTCTTTATTATGTTTTGATGCTGAAATAGCTGCCATAATACCAGAAGGTCCAGCGCCAATTACAACTACTTTTTTCTTCATAAAATTCACCCTTCTGTAATTATATCCATATGGCATGTATCATTATACTTTCTCAACACAGGACCATGGTTTCTAAACTCGATTAAATTTATAGCACAGTTATCTTGCTTTAATTTATAATAATGTCTTAAATCCATAGAAAGTATATGAAGTAAAAATAATCTTATGGTTGTACTGTGACTAACAACCAATATATTTTCGTCGCTGGATGCCATAATACATTCATTAACAAATTCAATCATTCTTCTTTGTGCAATTTCTATGCTCTCACCTTTTGGAATTATTGCATTATGAGGTTCTTCTCTCCAAATTCTAAAGTTATCAGAATAACTTTTTTCAATTTCTAAAGTAGTTAAGCCCTCCCATTCTCCAAAATTCATTTCAACCAACCGATCATCAAGTGTATATTCAATATTCTGCATTTTAGAAATAACTTCAGCTGTTAAGAGCGCTCTCTTTAACGGACTGGAGTAAATGGCATCAAATCGAGTCTTACGCAATCCATTCCCTAACATTTCTGCTTGCCTTAAGCCAAGAGAAGTTAATTCAGAATCCTTGCTTCCTTGAGTTCTTCCTTCTAAATTCCATAGAGTCTGACCATGTCTAACTAAATATAGTTTTTTTATTCCAATCAACTCCTTAATTCTTAACTTTTTAATATTTTAACAAAAAATACATCAACTTAAACTGAGAGTATATAAATATATACATACTTTAACCATGATTTCAGAATATAATCCCTTATAGTACATAAATAAAGCGACCTCATAGATCGCTTTATTTACTAATATCTATTAAATTAACTTTGATCTTTTCTTTCGTAAACGTTATACTTTTCCCAAATATTTTCTAGTTTATTAAAGTATGTAGTAATTTCATCCTTTTCACGCATTCCAACAGCAACAATTAGTGCGTTTATTAAACTTAGTGGTGCTACTAAGGAATCAACAAAGGATGCCATGTTACTTTTTGCTATTAAAGGATAGTCCGCTATACTAGCTAAGGGAGACAATAGACTATCTGTAATAGCCACAACAGTTGCGCCCTGCTCCTTTGCGTATTTTAGTGCATCTAGAGTTTGAACGGAATATCTAGGGAACCCTATGCCTATAACTAAATCGTCTTCAGAAATTCTAAGCATTTGTTCAAACGTATTACTAATTCCTCGACTAACTATTTTAACATTATCTAAAATTAAATTTAAATAAAAACCCAGATAATCGGCTAATGCAGTCGAGCTTCTTAATGCAACTATGTATATAGTTTTAGAATTACACGTTTTGTCTACTATTTGCTGAAATACATCATACTCTATTTTCTCTAATGTATTTCTAATATTATCTATATCAGCCTTTAATACTTTTTTAAGTATTGCACCTTCATCTGAATATTCACTTGCCATTTCTACACGTTGAACAGTTGTGAGCTTTGTTTTTATAATTTCCTCTAAGCCCTTCTGAAGCTGCGGGTAGCCTTCAAAACCTAAAGCATTTGCAAATCTAACAACTGTCGATTCGCTTACACCTACTTTATTAGCGAGCTTAGATGCTGTCATAAAAGCAGCTTTATCATAATTATCAATAATATATTGAGCAATTAATTTTTGACCTTTACTTAACTTGGGAAATTCTCTTTGTATTTGATTTATTAGATCTCTTTTATTTTCTTCCGTCATAGTTTATCATCCCATTATTTTATTTTATACTTTTAATAAACATCCATTAATTAAATCATAGCCTTCTTCCAATGCAGTTTTGTTTAATTCTTCTGTTCCCTTTGGAACTCTCTTTAATACAGAAACCTCTAACGAGTCTCTAGATACAACTTCTGTTATAGCCTGAATTACCCCTATGGCAATTATGTTAGCTACCATGGGCCTTTGCATTTTTTCAGTAGCTGTATTTAAAATTGGAATTTGAATTATATTATAAGGGAGATCTTCAGGTATTTTGATACTTGAGTCTACTACTAAAGTACCTTCTTCTTTAAGTGAGTTCATATATTTGTCACAAGCAATCTGAGTAAGGCATAATAATAAATCCGCTTTTTCTACCTTAGGATAATCTATTTCATCAGTGCTTATAATAACTTCAGCTTTACTCGCACCACCCCTTGCCTCAGGACCATATGACTGAGATTGAATAGCATTTTTTCCATCAAGTATTGCAGCTTCAGCCAAAATAATACCACCTAAAATTAAGCCTTGCCCTCCCGAACCTGTGAGTCTTATTTCGTTTTGCCCCTCCATTTTATCACTCCTTCTTATATTTATCAATGATTTTTCTGTATTCATCTGTATATTCAGGTGCTGTATTATTTTTAAATTCACCAATTAATAATTTCCCGTTTACTTTTTCAATTGGAAGCTTTTCTGCAACCTTTACATCAATAGTTGAATCCTTTAAACTGTTTAGCATATTAACAGCAGAACCTTTTTTATTTTTACGACCGTAGTAGGTTGGACAAACACTGATAGCATCTACTAAAGAAAATCCTTTGTTTGATATTGCCTTCTCTATTAATTTAATAAGTTGATTCGCATGGTATGCAGTTCCACGTGCTACATACGTTGCTCCAGCAGCATCTGACAATTTACAAATATCGAAGGGCCTATCTATATTGCCAAAAGGTGCTGTAGTTCCATAATCATTAGTAGGAGTGGTCGGTGAGTATTGTCCACCTGTCATTCCATAAATATTATTATTAAATACGATAGTAGTAATTCCGATATTCCTTCTACAAGCATGTATTAAGTGATTTCCTCCAATAGCAGAGCAGTCACCATCTCCACTTATTACGATAACTTCTAGTTCTGGATTTGCTAGTTTAATACCTGTAGCGAAAGCTAACGCTCTTCCGTGAGTCGTATGCAAAGTATTAAAATCCATATATCCAGGAGCTCTTGATGAACAGCCTATGCCTGATACGATACACACCTTATCTTTATCCAAATTTAAGTTATCAATAGCCTTAGCTAAAGATCTCATTATAATTCCATGTCCACACCCTGGGCACCAAATATGTGGCAATTTATCCATTCTAAAAGCACTATTAATTAACTCACTCGCCATATTATAGAACCTCCCTAATTTTTTTAATGATTTCATCAGGAGTTATTGCTTCACCATTTACTTTACCTAAGCTATAAACCGCACTTTTACCTGCTACAATTCTTTCTACTTCTAAGGAATATTGTCCCAAATTCAGTTCTGGAACTATTATTTTATCTACTTTTTTACATATTTCTTTGATTTTATCCTCGGGAGATGGCCATAATGTTATAGGTTTAAATAACCCTACTTTATAACCCAATTTTCTTATTTGCTTTACCGCGCTTCTTGCCGATCTATATGTACCGCCATATGCTAATATAACAATTTCTGCATCATCCATATATTCTTCGTCATACATAATAATATCATTAACATTATCATTAACCTTATTCATGATTCTTCTAAGTAATTTGTCAGATATTTCGGAATTATTGGTTGGAAATCCAAATTCATCGTGCATTAAACCAGTTACATGAAATCTAAATCCTTCACCGAAAGCAGCCATTCTTGGAACAATTTCTTTGTCTGCTACTCTATACGCCTTATAATCTTTATCTCCTTTTTCCGGTTTTAAACGATTATATATTTCTACGTCTTCTATATTGGGTAGTTCTATTTTTTCTCTCATATGTCCTACAATTTCATCTAGCATTAGCATAACTGGCATTCTGTATTTTTCCGCTAAATTAAAAGCCTTAATTGTTAGATCATAGGTTTCTTTTACCGAAGTGGGACTTAAGGCTATTACAGGATGGTCTCCATGGGTACCCCATTTTGCCTGCATAATATCTCCTTGGGCAGGAGCTGTTGGTAGACCTGTACTAGGTCCATATCTCTGAACATTCACAATTACGCAGGGTATTTCTGTTAATGCAGCATATCCTATATTTTCTTGTTTAAGTGAAAAACCTGGTCCACTTGTTGCTGTCATAGATTTTAAACCCGCTAAAGAACCACCTATTGTTGCAGCCATTCCAGCTATTTCATCTTCCATTTGAATAAACTTCCCCCCCACCAGAGGTAGCTTCTGAGCACATATTTCTGCGATCTCCGTAGATGGTGTAATTGGGTACCCAGCATAAAATCTCATTCCTGCTACAAGAGCACCTTCTACACAAGCCTCGTTTCCTTGCATTAACTTAATTTGATTACTTTTCATTACTTACCACCTCCAAGTAGATTGCATAATCCGGACACCTAAGTTCGCATTGACCGCACTGAATACAACTGTCAATATCTTTTATGTAAATCTTATCCTCTTTTAGTTCAAGTACATTTTTAGGGCAAAACTCAACACATATCCCACATGCCTTACACCATTCTGTTCTTATCCTTAATTTTTTATCTACTTTATTGTCCACATCTCTCTCCCTTTCAACAAAGCGATTTTTAATAATACTCTTATTAAAATCATATCAGATTTAACTGAGTATTGCAATTTTTATTTCATATTTTAATGATGAATTTAAAATATGAAATTTTAATTTCATTTTTTTCATTTTAATGATTTGGCTGAAAAAATAATATGGATTTTAATAACCATATTTTTCATAAAAATCCTAATTTTTCAGCGGTTTAAGGTATTTTATTTACGCTAAATAAAAATATATTTATCCAATAAAATCAATACATTTGTTAATTTCTGCAATATTACTTTCTTTATCTTGCTTTATTTCTATAGCTATTCTAAACATCAAAATTATGAACTCTAATTGAATCTTTTTTATTGGTAGCAGTGAATATCTTTAAATATTTTTAAGAATACTAAATATATAATTTTATTATTATATTTAATAATAAAATGCGATTTATATATTCAGCATTAGAGGTGATACTTTGATTCAAATAGATGATGCAGGAAGTGGCAGCTTGCTTGGTGGTACAGTAATTGGTATAACAAGAGTAGAAACAAAAGAATATGAATATGATATTATACCTTTAGAATATTATCGTAGTGATATTTTTGAAGAGAAGGAATATATTAACCATGTAGTTATAATAATAAAAAAACTTTTTAATAAGTTAAATGTTACAATTACAGAAAAAATAGAAGTTTGTAGAGGCTATATGTTTGATAAACTAAAGATATGGTTGGAGGAAAACAATTACAACTATGTTTGTGTGGAAATAAAAGATCCTCTTCAAAGTTTAGTAGAAAAAACATTTGAAGATTATGCGATAAGTTTAGGTCTACCACAGAATTTTATTACATATACGAAATATCCTTTTCACTTTCATCGTATATTAAAATGGGTATATGCAGATTTTGAAAATCGTAGTTTGCTTTGCAAAACTGGTTGGAAAAGTTGGCATAAATATGGGAATCTAAGTATTGAAGTTGACGAAGAAAAAGTAAAAAAAATCAATTTAATATGTTTTAAATGTAATGAAATAATACAACAAAACTCAATAGCAAAAGTTAAAAAATTTCATAGCACTCGTCCTAATAAAATTTTTCTACACAGCTATTGTATATAGTATTAACAGAAAAAGCTCCTAGCAGGAGCTTTTTGTTTACCTATTTGTAGTATCTTATTTTATATAGGATGTGTTTTTTCAACTTCATTGTATAATGTAGTTTCTATATTATACTTTTTTGACCATCTATCTTTAAAAAAGCTCATTGCAACTTGAGGGAATAGAGCATATGAAAGAATATCCTCTTCTTGCTCCAAGTATTCTTTCATTTCTTCTCTTAGCGCCTGTAATTGCGGTTGTATTAGATCCGCAGGCCTGCATGTAATCACTTCTTCATTGCCAATAATTTTTTCTTTAATATCATCTTTAATAGGTACAGTGGTTTGCCCATATAAACCTTTAACATAATCTTTAATTTCTTTTGGAACCATTTTATATCTTTCTCCAGTGATAACATTAAATACAGCTTGTGTTCCTACCATTTGGCTCATTGGTGTTACTAAAGGAGGATAACCTAATTCTTCTCTAACGATTGGTATTTCCTTAAGTACATCATCAAATTTATCTTCTTTGCCTTGAGTCCTAAGCTGAGAAATTAGATTTGATAACATTCCACCTGGAACTTGATATATTAATGTTTTTGCATCTACTCCTAAAACTTTAGGATCTATTAATCCAGATTTTAAATATTGATCTCTTATTGGCCTAAAATATTCAGCAACATCATTTAATGCTTCCAAATCTAGCCCTGTATCATACCTGGTGTCTTTTAAAGATGCTACTAAAGGTTCTGTTGGAGGCTGAGATGTTCCTAAAGCTAATGGCGAAATAGCAGTATCAACAACATCTACTCCTGCTTCTATAGCCTTTAAATATGTCATTGAAGCAATTCCGCTAGTATAATGCGTATGTAACTGAAGAGGTATCTTAACTACTTTTTTTAATTCTGTAACTAATTCAAAAGCTGCATATGGAGTTAATATTCCTGACATATCTTTAATACAAATGGAGTTCGCCCCTATACTTTCCATGTCCTTTGCTTTCTTCACATAATATTCGATATTATGTGCTGGGCTAGTCGTATATGATAGGGCGCATTGTGCATGCCCGCCTTCTTGCAACGTTGCCTTTACTGCTGTTTCCAAATTTCTAATATCATTTAATGCATCGAAGATTCGTATGATATCAATTCCATTATAGATTGATTTTCTAACAAATTCCGACACAACATCATCAGCATAGTGTTTATAACCCAATAGATTTTGTCCTCTTAAAAGCATTTGTAATTTCGTATTTTTAGCAGCTTTACGAATACTACGTAATCTTTCCCAAGGATCTTCATTTAAGAATCTTAAACTAGCATCAAATGTAGCTCCACCCCACATTTCTAAAGAATGGTAACCTACTTTATCTAATTTTTCAATAATGGGAAGCATTTCATCTGTTTTCATTCTTGTTGCAAGTAAAGATTGGTGTGCATCTCTTAAAACAGTCTCAGTAATCTTCAATTTAGTCATCATATCTCCTCCTATATCTAATATATACTATAAAAAATGATATAAGCTTGAATTGATATAAAATTATCAATTCGATTGTACTATTCTATATGAAACATAAAATACCTTTATTATTTGTTTTTTTCAATAAAAATTATAATTGGAGGATTGTTACTATGATTAATGTAATTACATTGCATCACAGTAACATCATTATTAGGAAGTTCATTTAAAAATTTCAATACTTCTTCTTTCTCTTCACTACCACCTTCATGACCATAATATATAATAATAGATATAATGCCACCTGGCTTTAGTATATTTAATATAGATGAAATAGCCTTTATAGTAGTGTTCGCCTTTGTTATTATGGAATGATCTCCTTTAGGTAAATACCCTAGATTAAACATAGCTGCATCTACAGTATCTATAACGTATTTTTCTATATTTTCATGACTATCATTAATAAGTTCAATATTATAATGATTTAATTTATGGTCATTAATTTTTTGTGTAGTATTTTCTAGGGCTATTGATTGAATATCGAATGAAAAAACCTTTCCAGTGGGTCCAACAGTCCTAGCCAAAAACAATGTATCATTTCCATTTCCCATTGTTCCATCAATTACTATATCCCCACTTTTAATTTTTGCATCTAATATTGTTTGGACAAATGTCGTTATTTTTTTGATAGAATCCAACATAACATTTCCTTTCTATTCATATATCTTATGTTATTGAATACCCTTTTATTTAAATTATACTCGTAATAAAAAATTATCCTTAAAGTTAAACTGAGCTAAAAATTATTTCAATTCGATTCCTTTACATCCTCTATTAAAAAATTCTTCCATATTGCAGGTGTAATATGTATAATGTCCCTCTTTTAGAAGTACATCTTTTATCTCTTCTTCTAGATTTTTAAAATCAATTTCTTCAATTCCTTCATTTATTAAAAAAGCATGTAACTTTTCATTTCCCTTTATAATAGCTTTATTAAACAAACTATTATGCAAATAATTAAGTACAGTTCTTAAGAGACCATCTCCTAAACCTTGCTTTCTTGCATTAGGTAATATAAATATCTCTTTGATTAAAGCTGTTGAAATATTAGGTAACGCATCTATAGCCGCATGCCCTAGAACTTCAGCTCCATCTAGTACAACAAAATATTCTACATTACTATGGTGGTTGTCCAGATTATTTTCAAAACTCATATTTAGCTCATCGTAAATTATTAAATTATGAAATTCGCTTAAATGTATTTTTTTAATTGTTATCATATAATCCCAACCTTCTTTTGTATTTCACAGCTAAAAAATAATTTTAAATATAATAAAGGAAAGCTTAAGGTTAATAAGCCTTCCTTAAATTAGCTATAATTGTTTTAAATATGCAATTTCTCTTTCGGTAAAATATCTCCAGTTTCCAATTTCCAAATTTCCAAGATGTATTCTTCCCATCTTAATTCTTTTTAACTCTAATACAGGATGGCCAATTGCATCGCACATTTTTCTTATTTGGCGGTTCCTGCCTTCTCTAATTGTTACTTCTACCATACAATTATTGTTCATCTCTTTTAAGACTTTAATTTTTGCAGGTGCGGTTGTATAGTTTTCAATTTTCAGTCCACTCTCAAAATCAGCTAATTTTTCTTCTGTAGGAATTCCTTTAATCTTTGCAATATATACCTTTTCTACTTTAAACTTTGGATGGGTTAATCTGTAAGTTAATTCGCCATCGTTGGTTAGGATAAGTAACCCAGATGTATTATAATCTAATCTACCTACAGGAAAAATACGGTATGGGATATCCACAAGATCCGTAACTTTCTTTCTATTAAATTGCTCTGATACTGTAGTTACATATCCTGTAGGCTTATTTAGCATTACATATACTTTTCGTTCTTGTAATGATACACGTTTATTATCAACAAGAACTTCATCCATATCAGGATCAACTTTACAGCCCATTTCTGTAATTACATTTCCATTAACTTTCACTCTTCCACTATTGATTAATTCCTCGCTTCTTCTTCTAGATGCTACACCGCATGTAGCTAAAAATTTCTGTAGTCTCATTTACTCCACCTCATCGTTTGTCTTCTACTTCTATTTTAATCCTTCAGAGTAAATATTCAATAGATTTAATCCTTTTAATTTAATTTTTAAAACCTCAGGGTCTGTAACGTACAAATCCAAATCCTTCATGCGTTTAAAATAGTCGGATCCTGCAAATGTAAATCTTTCTTTTAATCCTTCACTATTTGATATTCTTTCATTTGCATATGCTATTATATCCCCAGAGGCTATGTTTGTTGGTAACTGTAAAAGAGGAATCCCTAAAAAACTCCTAATACTATTATGGCCAGCCAAACTTCCTGTCACAATTGCCTCAGTATGACCTACAAAAAGTCCAGACTTTTCTCCAGCACAGAATAGATTTTCTATTCCTTTTACCTTCATATTGTTTTCTCTAGGAGCCACCGAAAGGTAACGAACTGAATTGCCTATTCCTCCTGAATATGGATCTTCATACTTTGCATTTTCCAAACCTTTTATTTTCCTTAATTTTTCCAGAGGATAAAACGGAGTCATAAGTTTAGCATGACCCGTATCAAGCAATATTATGTTCTCTGCATAATCTTTCAGAGCGTACTGCTGACATACCTTCATATCAAGCTTACTCATATTAACATCTTCCTTAGGAACAGGAAGGATCACAACACCTTTTTCATTTAATTCATGAACTATTTCTTCTGATAATGAATCTTTATTAAGCTTACAAGAACCACTAAAAGCTCCAAATTCTCCGTTTCCTCTTTGACCTAAAATATCTTCTATGCCTGCTCTTTGGCTTAAACTTATTCTTGGACCAAAGGATGGACATCTTAGTACGCACATAGCACAGCCATTTCCATATCTTATACAGTTACCCATAGGACCTGTGGACCCTGTAGCTTCTATAAAAATATCACCTTCAAAAATATCCTTATTATGAATTTTAATTCCAATTATTTTATTATCCTTCTGAACTACGTCAGTTACTCTATGTTGAAGATATACATTAATTCCCATAGACTCTAGTAGATTTCTAACTTGAGACTCTATAATTGCTACATCATATAAATTCGCATGCTTATGACCTGGGAAGTCTAAATTTTTATGTCTAGAACAACGATCAGTTAGCTCAAATAGTTCAGGAGCTCCTAAGAGCATAGTTTCTTCCGATGCAGTGAATCTACCATTATTACGCATAATTCCACCTGCATTTCCTAGACCTAAAAGCATATCTGTCCTCTCAAAAAGATGAACATCTCCACCTGCCTTTTTAGCTGTTATTGCCGCAGCACATCCTGCCCAACCTCCGCCTACAATTACAATTTTACTCATTTAAAATCCCCCTTTCTGATTAATCTACTCTTTGAGCTTTACAGGTTTTTATCCATATTCCAGATTCATCTTTTTTTGAACAAGCTCCGCAAATTCCTTCTCCACAACATATTGAATTATTATTCGTTGTAACAAACTTAACATTATTCCAGCCTTCAACTTCTTTGATTATTTTACGTTGCAAGTTATCGGAACCACCTATAAATACTAGGGTATAATTATTTTCTTCCATTAATTCTCTACATAAAAGCCCTACTTCATCAGATGCCATATCCACTTCTCTTATGGAGTCTATATTGAAATATTCATTAATGAAGTTATATTCGTTTTGGCGCTTATTAACAACAATGTCTAAATCATTATTATTTTTTAATAATTGCTTTATAGCCAATATAGCAGGTGCTTGAGCAACACCTCTAACTAAAACTAAGCATTTAGAATCCTTAGTTGTTTTAAGATTATTTAAACCAAATATTCCACCCCAAAATGGGCCTCTAATGATTAAACTATCTCCATGCTTAAGAATTTTTTTAGTTTTTACTCCGCGTACCTCTATAGCAATTTTTATTGTAGATTCTTCTTCATCACAATCCATAATAGATATAGGAATATCAAAATAATGATTGCTATGTTTATCTCGTATAAAAATATAGGATCCTGGCTGCTTTAATACTCTAGCCATGTATTTATTAACCTTTAATGTTAGAATAATAATATCATCTATAATTTTGCTATTTACTATTGGTACTTCTTCAGGCTCACGAGTATCTTTTCTTTTATTATCCAAAAAATAAAAATCATTGTAGATACATACACCCATCCAATTACAATCACAGAAACTTTTTCCTTGTAATTGAGTACATATAATGCAATTATTTTCTTCTGCCAAAGAACATGGACAATATTCGCTACCTGCATCAACACATTGCAATTCTCTAATGCTCATATATACAACCCCTCCTCCGAATTCATTTAATGTGCCAAGTTATATAAAATATAAAAAATTATAACTTTTACCATATTACTAGCATATTTTTCTAATAAAATTATGTTACTAATTTTATTAGCAATAAATACAAAATCTCCAACCATACACGCATGATTGGAGACTTTATACTTATTACTATGATCTATTTTTCTTTTTTAAAAAAATCTCTTATCTTATCCTTAAAACTTTGCTTCTCTATAGTTTCACTCGCAATAAGATCTGTCTTATTAACTATTTTGCCATCTAAATATGTAGTCATACTTCCTATTTCTTGTCCTTTTTTCAAAGGTGCATATAGAACTTCAGGTATATGAAGTACAGTCAATAATTTTTTCTCTTCATCCTTTTTTAGTGGTATTATTGATTCATTAGATGGTTTTAATAAGATCTCTTTCTTTTTTCCATCTGAGACTTTTATACTTGTGATTATTTGATTCTCACTAAATAGAGTATAGGGGCTATATGTATTAAAACTCTCATCTAGTAATTTTTTCGTAGTGTTAAACCAGTCATAATCATTTAAGGTAACAGCAATTAACTGCATATCATTTCTAGTGGCAGATGATACTAAGCATCTACCAGATTTCATTGTATATCCTGTTTTAACTCCATCTCCGCCTTCACATATGTCTAGGCTTTTATTCTTATTTGCAAAATGCTTATATCCATTTCTATCCGCTGTCCAAAATTTACTTTTTACTACTTCTTTGAATGTGGAATTTTTTAAAGCCTCTCTTGTTATGAGCCCTAAATCATATGAAGTAGTGTAATGGTTATAATCATGTAATCCATGTGGATTAACAAAATTCGTATTGCTTGCACCAAGTTCTTTTGCTCTATTATTCATTAATTTAGCAAATTCTTCAATGGAGCCTGATATTTCATATGCAATAGCCTCTGCTGCATCATTTCCAGATCTTAGCATCAATCCATATATTAAATCAATAGCCTTTACCTCTTCATTTGCTCTCAGATAGATAGAAGATCCTTCAATGCCTACAGCTTTTTGATTTATTTTTACTTTTTTATCTAATGGAATATTTTCAATTGCGAGCAAAGCTGTCATAATCTTAGTTGTACTAGCCATAGGAAGCTTCAAATGAATATTTTTTTCATATAAAACTCTGCCTGTTTCCACATCCATGACTATAGCAGACTCCCCATTTATTTGAATATTTTTGACATCGTCATTCCCATAAGATATATTAAGAGTCATCATGATACAAGCTAAAATTAAACATATTCTTTTTTTATACATATAGTTCACCTCAAACCTAATTTTTAAAATAACTTTAATGCTACTAGTATTTGCATTCAATTATTAAAAATTCATTCCATAAAAAAATAAAGACGATATCTAAGATTACTTTGTAATTTTAGATATTGTCTTTATTTTTAGAGTTATTGCATTAGTTAAATAACAACCTTATTTTAAATTAGCATATTAAACTATTCATACATTATTTCACAACCAAATTCTTTAGCAAGTTTTTCTGCTTCTTTAATATCTTCATCACTCCAAATAGACCATCCACCCTTTAACATCCCATTTACATATATTTCTACTTTGTCATTTTTAAGTATCATTATCTTATCATTTCTTTTTTGCATTTGTTTTACTTGGTTATTAACTGCTTCTATAGGATCAACCTCTAGAACCTTCATTGCAATAAACAAACAAGACATAGCATCTTGAAGTTCTCGTTTCGCTTTATCTGTATCACCCTTCATTAAGGCTTTCAATGATTCTGCTACTTCTTCATTTAAATGACTTATAGCTGTTTTAGGATCATGGGTTGTATACTTACGATTTTCCCAGATATCTTCTATTGCTTTTCTTATGTCCATTTTTATCGCCCCCCTAGATTAGTACCTATTCTTATATTATACCTTTTTAAACGAATTCCATCAAATTTGATTTAATATTTTCAAAAAAATAAGCCCCCCACCCATTAATGCAATCAAAGACTCAAGATGGGTCCAGGGGATTTTTTTGTATTCATCATAAACTTTGTTCGTTTGTACTCATAAACTCTATGTCCACTCAACTCTAAGTTTCTCTTAGAATTTCAAATGCTCAAAAAAAGAGGACTATATATTGTCCTCTATTCAAAGCTTATAATTTCTGTCTCTTCATTTTTTTTCATACTATCTTTACGAAATGCAGACTGTATACTGTTAATCATCTTAGGTGTAGAGTTAATAATATTATCAATTAAATTTGCGTTTTGATCTACAGACATTAGTTTAATTTGACCGTTTCCTACTACCATAAAAGCAACAGGTTGTACAGATACTCCAGCTCCAGCGCCACCTGCAAAAGGAAACTTGTCTTTAATTATTCTATCTGTATTTTCTACATTCTTATTCCTTTTGACCTCTACATATTCACCACCACCTGATGCAAATCCGAAGGAAACTTTTGAAATAGGTATGATCACACTACCGTCGGGTGATTCCACTGCATCTCCAACAATTGTATTTACATCTACCATATCTTTAATACTTTCCATAGTAGTCTTCATTAGTGCTTCAATTGGATGTTCACTCATTTTTTTCACCATCCTTTACTTGTAACATTAATATTTTTATTCCTGCATTAATAATATCTCCTAGTTTAATTGTAAATATACAATCAATAGAAGTTTTAAGAGTCTTAATATTATAATTTGGATCTACATTTATAAATACTTCATATAAATTGTAATTATTATATATGAAGGAAATTACATAGGATTTTACTGACCATATAATTCCAGTAATAACAGCTGTTTGTGCAGCATCACCCACTCCTATTTCTGTATCCCAGCTTATATTATTCAAATTTATTTTTCTCTTAATATATCTCATAAAAGGATTCATATATTTTCCAAACTTAATATATAATTTTTTATATTTTTTTAGAATTTCTTCAAATTCATTAATGTTTGTTGTAGATTTATCTGTAGATTTTTCTTTAAAATTATATTGAGTTTCACTTTTTATCTCTAATTCATCCAGATTATCAGATCCTTTAACTAAATCTATAAATGGAACTTGCTTTTTAGATCTAAATATACCATAAAAAGCTATGATGGTTATAGTGAATATATCATTTCCATCACTCCGTTTATAATTAAGCTCTACTTTGATATTGGAATACAATAATATACATAAAATAGTAATTGCTAGTATTATTAAAATCTTCATTTTACTTAGCCACCTTATTTTTATCATACTCCTATTTTTACCACTTTTTTTTAAAATAGACCTACTAGCCAAAAAATCTAATATTATATAAGTTATATGCCTACTACACATATAGATTTTTTAACAAAAATCTATTGACATTTTCTTTAAAACCTTTATATTTAATATAGGTAAACAAAAAGTTTACTTTTAGGAAGTCTATTTTAGAGGTTATTTTAATTAACTTAATCATATAAATGAGGTGATAGATTGGATATAGGTGAAAAAATCAGACGTTTACGCCTTTTGAATGAACTGACACAGGACGAACTTGCTCAACGCTGCGATTTGACAAAAGGATTTATTTCAAAAATAGAACGAGATATTACATCACCTTCTATTGCCACCTTAATGGATCTTTTGGAAGCATTAGGAACTGATGTAAAAAAATTTTTTAATGAAGATGTACAGGATAAAATTGTATTTACTAAAGAAGATATCTATGAATCTATAAATGAAGACTTACTACACAGAGTTTCTTGGCTTATACCTAATGCTCAAAAAAATGCAATGGAACCTATTTTAATAGAATTAGAGCCAAATGGTACTAGTAATATTGAGGAGCCTCATAAAGGTGAAGAGTTTGGATATGTGCTAAAGGGAGCAATTACTATATATTTAGGAAGCAAAAAATTTAAAGTAAAAAAAGGTGAAAGCTTTTACTTTAAATCTAGTCAATTACATTACATAGAAAACCACGGCAACAAGTCTGCAGCAGTGCTTTGGGTTTCAAATCCACCTTCTTTCTAAAAAATTCATTAAATACAATCATTTTAAAATACTGCTATGATAAATAAAAAGAAATAAGGATAAGATTAATCTTATCCTTATTTCTTTTTATTTATCGTAAATATCTTTGAACACACCTAAATCAGTTGGGATAGCAAAATCATTAATACTCGGAAGTTCATCTAATGATTTTATGCTGAATACTCTTAAAAAATTAATTGTAGTACCATATATGATTGGCCTTCCTGTTTTTTCAAGCCTACCTCGCTCTTCTATCAATTCCTTCTCTAAAAGTGTACTGATTGCTTTATCACATTTTACACCTCTTATTTCCTCAATTTCAGTTTTGGTAATAGGCTGCTTATAAGCGATAATAGCCATAGTTTCTAGAGCTGCTTGGGTAAGCCCTCTATTTTGCTTAGGCACAAAAAGTTTTTGCAAATATTCATAGTGCTCAGGCCTTGTGGATAGCTGATAATGATCATTCATTTGTAATATTTGAATGCCTCGTTTGGCATAATCAAACTCGTCCATCATTTCTTTTAAAATAATCCCTATTTCTTTAGGCTCTATACCTAAAACATCACTTAAATCCTTAACTGATAGAGGATCTGACCAAGCAAACAAAATAGATTCAATTGCTGATTTCAACTCATCCTTATCCATCAATGACCACTCCCTGTTCTTCTGTATTTCTTAGTTCAATAATTATATCTTTATATGCAGTACTTTGTTTTGCAGCCACTTTTTTTAATTTTATAAGTTCAAGAAGCGCTAGAAATGTAGTAATTATTTCTAGTTTAGTGGATAAATTTGAAAACATATTTTGAAATAGTATTTTATTACTACTACTCAACAGAGAGAGAATAGTATTAATTTTATCATCAATAGTAATTGTATCTCTTTGCATCTCACGTATGTTTTTTTCTGGAGATACTGTTTTTGATTTTTTTTCAATACATTTCCTTAATGCTAGTAATAGATCTTTCGTATCAATGCAATCTAGATTAGAAAATGGTTCTTCTATTTCATCAAAAATAATTTCTTCCTTTGGTTTGAAATAAATTCTTTGATATCTCTGTTCTTTATCTTTTAATTCCTCTGCTGCAGCCTTATATTTTCTATATTCTAATAAACGTCGAACCAATTCACTTCTTGGATCTATATCCTCTATTCCAAGCTGCTTATCTTCAGCTACTTGTATAGGCAATAACATTTTAGACTTTATTTCAATAAGAGTAGCTGCCATTACTAAAAATTCACTTGTAATGTCTAAATTCATTTCTTCCAATTCTTCTATGTAGGAAATATATTGATCTGTAATTTCTGTCATAGGTATATCATAAATATCTAATTTGTTTTTTTCTATTAAATGAAAAAGCAAATCGAAAGGACCCTCAAACACTTCAATCTTAACATTATAACTCATACCATCCACCAACTTCTAATCATAATATATAATTATACCATATAAATATTCTTAGAAAAAGTAGAGCAGTACAAATGTACTGCTCTACTTTCCCATCATGGTATTAAACATTTTACCTAAAATATCTACTATAGAAGCATTTTCTACACTTTCTTTTGATACGATATCTATTCTTCCTATTTCCTTACCATCAATTTTGGAGATAATCTCTCCTATTTTATCACCTTGTAATATAGGTGCATTCATAGACTCAGGAATTACTATTTCTTTTTCAACACTTGCCTCTTCACCTTTTTTAACCAGTGCATTTAAATCATCTTTAGCTACGATATCTACATGTGTTTTCTTGCCTTTATTTAATATAACACTTCCTATATCCTTATCTTTTTTAACAATTTCTACTGTACTATAATTTGCAAACCCATAATCTAATAGCTTGCTTGCTTCACTAAATCTAATAGGAGAGGTTGGTGCAGCCATTATTACAGCTATGAACGTTGTATTTCCTCTAGAAGCAGAAGCAGATACACAGTGCAATGCCTCGCTTGTATACCCAGTTTTTATACCGTTAGCACCTTGGTAAGTATTAATCAATTTATTTGTATTAACCAATGATTGCTCTGATTTTTTTTTTCCAACAACTACAGAATCCATCCATGTTGTGAGCCATTTATGCACATCTTTATGTTTTAGTAGTTCTCTAGACATTAAAGCTATATCGTATGCTGTTGTAAGGTGTCCTTCAACTGGCAAACCATTCGTATTAACAAACGTGGTATTTTCCATACCCAATTCCTTAGCACGATTATTCATTTGCTGTATAAACAGTTCTTCGGTACCAGCTATATATTCCCCTAGTGCTAAAGATGCATCATTTGCTGATCTTATAGCTACTCCCTTCATTAGTTCCTCTACTGTCTTCGTTTCCCCTGGTTCTAAATAAAGCTGAGTTCCTCCCATTTTAGATGCTCTTTCACTAATTACAACCTTGTCGTTCAGTGTAATTTTATTACTATCTATTGCTTCCATTACTAGAAGCATGGTCATTATTTTAGTTACACTAGCTGGGGGCAATTGTTGATGTGCATTTTTCTCATATAAAACTGTTCCTGTGCCGGCATCCATTAAGAGCGCAGATTTGCTATTTATATCAAAAGGTTGTACTTCCCCATTAGCTCTATAAATAGGTGAAACTAGAGATACAATTGTTAATATACATAAAAAAATATTAAATTTCCTTGCCATTTAGTATCCTCCTTATTAACTATTTAATCTTAGGTTATCCAGCTAACTATTTTGTTATGCAATAAGGAGATCAATAAAAAAGGAATAAAGAGGTAGTTTTACAACCTCTTTATTCCTTCTTTAGTAACTATACCAAATATTAATGGCAGCTTTGGCTCATTTATTTCATTAATTAAATATGCAGATTTTAATTTTTTAACTGCATTTTCTTTTTTATCATCATCATTATAGTGAATGTATGCTAAAGTTTCTCCTACATTAACATAATCGCCCACCTTTTTATTTAATACAATTCCAACAGATAAATCTATCTTGCTATCTTTAGTTTCTCTACCGGCACCTAATAATAATGCACTTAATCCAACTTCTTCTGCCTGTATTTTATTTATATAACCTGCACTCTCAGCCTTTAACTCATAAATTCCTTTAGACTGCTGTAATAAGCTTATATTTTCTATATAGTTAACATCTCCACCCTGTTCTTTAACGAAGATTTTAAATACATCAAATGCTTTACCTGTAGATATAACATTCTCCACTTTTTTTCTTCCATCTTCTATAGAGCTTACATCCCCAGCTAACAAAAGCATATAAGAAGCTAAGGTTATACATAACTCTTTAAAATCTTTTGGACCTCCACCTTTTAAAGTTTCGATGGCTTCTTTCACTTCTAAAACATTTCCAACTGCATTCCCTAAAGGTTCATTCATATTTGTTACTAAAGCAATAGTGTTACGCCCTACATTATTTCCAATATTAACCATTTCTTGAGCTAATTCAAATGCATCATCTATATTTTTCATAAATGCGCCGCTACCAGCTTTTACATCTAATACTATAGCATCTGCTCCAGATGCAAGTTTTTTACACATTACGCTACTTGCAACTAATGAAAGATTATCTACCGTAGCAGTAACATCTCTAAGTGCATATATTTTTTTATCTGCAGGTGCTAAATCGGCAGTTTGCCCAGCCACTGCAATTTTTAAATGATTAACATTATTTATAAATTGATCGATAGTCATATTCACATTGAATCCTGGAATAGATTCTAATTTATCCAGGGTTCCTCCAGTATGCCCTAAACCTCTACCGGACATTTTAGCCACTGGTACACCGCAAGCAGCAATTATAGGAGCTAAAGCAATCGTTGTTTTATCTCCCACTCCACCAGTACTATGTTTATCTACCTTAATTCCAGCTATAGCACTTAAGTCAATAACATCTCCAGAATTCACCATGGCTTCTGTCAAATGGGCTGTTTCGCTTTCATTCATTTTTTGAAAATAAATAGCCATAAGTAAGGATGCTACCTGATAGTCAGGAATAGTTCCATTTGTATATCCTTTGATAAAGTAATTGATCTCTTCCTTAGTTAAAATACCACCATTACGCTTTTTCAATATTAAATCATACATCCTCATTAAAAAGTCACCTCTTTAATAACTTCTTTAACTAATTTAATAAATTTAGGCCTAGTTCTATTTGCAACCTCCATTACCTCTTCGTGACTTATACTATGAGATCCTTCTAAAATAGCCATATCAGTTACACAGGATATTCCGATAACCTTCATTCCGCTATGCTTAGCAACTATAACTTCTGGAACTGTAGACATCCCTATTGTATCAGCTCCCATTATCTGAAACATCTTTGATTCAGCCTTTGAAGAATAAGTAGGTCCGCTTATAGACACATAAACCCCTTCATGAGTATTAATATCAATTTTTTTACCAACTTTATGTACGAACTTAATTAATTCTTTATCGTATGCACTTGACATATCAGGGAATCTTGGTCCTAATTCTGGATAATTTGGACCGATTAATGGATTGTTGCCTGTCATATTAATATGATCATTAATAATCATTAGTGCTCCTGGGTAAAGCTCTGGATTTAGCCCACCGCATGCATTTGTTACTAATAATAACTCTACACCGATGGCTTTCATAACCCTTACTGGGAAAGTTACCTCTTGCATAGGGTACCCTTCATAGTAGTGAAATCTACCCTTCATTGCAATAACCTGCTTACCCATTAGTTTTCCAATTACTAATTGGCCAGCATGACCTTCCACTGTTGAAACAGGAAAGTTTGGGATATCTTTATAATCAATAATAATTGGATTTTCTATTTCGTCAGCTAATGTTCCTAATCCTGAACCTAATATTAATCCGATTGTAGGCTTTTCTTCTATTATATTTAATAAATATTGTTTTGTATTTTCAAGCTTACTTAATAAATTTTCCATAATCATCTCTCCCTTAGATATCTTTTAGTATTCCTTCTATGTATGCAACAAATTTTTCTTTTACTTTTTGAGTCGTTTCAATAACCTCATCATGACTTAAAGGCTGATCTAAAATACCGGAAGCCATATTTGTAATACAAGAAATACCTAAAACATCCATACCTCCATGAACAGCTGCTATTACTTCAGGTACTGTAGACATTCCCACAGCATCAGCTCCTAAAATACTCATCATTCGTACTTCAGCAGGTGTTTCATAGGTAGGGCCTGTTAGAAAAGCATATACGCCAGTTTTTATATCAATATTATTTTCTTTAGCAACTGATTTTGCAACATGTATTAATTCTTTATTGTATGCACTAGACATGTCTGGAAAACGTACACCTAGTTTATTATCATTAGGACCAATTAGTGGATTGTCAAACCCAAAATTAATATGATCCTCAATTATCATTAAATCACCTGGAGTAAAAGTCTTATTAACGCCACCAGCTGCATTCGTAACTATTATTTTATCTACACCTATAGCTTTCATTACCCTCACTGGAAAGGTAACCTTGTCCATGCTGTAGCCTTCATAATAATGAAAACGTCCCTTTAGAGCAATGACTTGTTTTCCCATAAGTTCTCCGATAACTAGTTCTCCTGCATGACCCTCTACTGTTGATATAGGGAAGCTAGGTATATCATCATAAGGAATAATATATGGATTTTTAATTTCATCTGCTAGCACGCCTAGTCCTGATCCTAGTATTAAACCAATCGTAGGTTTAGTGTTTATTTTACTTTCCAAATAAGTTTTAGCTTCTAGAACTTTCTCAGAATATTTCTTCATATACAACACCCCTAATAAAATATTATTTAATAATTATATTTTTGAAACTTTCACCCTTGCCTGTGGATCTTACTCCTAATATGTCGGAAATAGTTGCAGCAATATCCGCAAATGATTTTCTAGTTCCTAAGTTGATATTTTCTCTAATTTTCTTTCCATAGATTAATATTGGAATATACTCCCTTGTATGGTCACTACCTTCATAGGTTGGATCGTTTCCATGATCTGCTGTAAAAATTATGATATCATCATCATTCATACTATCTAGTATTTCAGGGATCCTCATATCGAACTCTTCTAAGGCTTCTTTATATCCTTTTGGATCTCTTCTGTGTCCATATTTGGAATCAAAATCAACTAAATTTGTGAAGATTATCCCTCTATTTTGTTTTTTAATATATTCTATTGTCTGATCAATTCCATCCATATTATCAATTGTATGTACAGCCTCTGTTATACCTTTTCCATTATAAATGTCTTCAATTTTTCCTACTGCTATAACATCCAATCCTTCTTCTTTGCAAATATCTAATACTGTTTCTCCTGAAGGATCTAATGAAAAATCTCTTCTATTGGAGGTTCGTATATAATTACCTGGATTGCCTATAAATGGTCTTGCAATTATTCTAGCAACCGCATTATCACCCATCATAATATCTCTAGCAATTTTGCACATATTATATAGCTCTTCCAAAGGAATAATCTCTTCATGGGCAGCAATTTGAAGTACACTATCAGCAGAAGTATAAACAATTGGATATCCTGTCTTCATATGTTCTTCTCCAAGTTCATCGAGTATTGTTGTACCAGATGCAGGCTTGTTTCCTAATACTTTTCTGCCAATTTTACTTTCTATAGCCTCTATTACATCTTGTGGAAAGCCTTTAGGGAAAGTTTTAAAAGGCTCCGTTAAATGTAGCCCTGCTATTTCCCAATGACCTGTAGTAGTATCTTTACCATTCGAAACCTCCAATGATCTACCAAATGCTCCAATTGGAGATTCTATTGGCTCTATACCAACAATATGATCAATGTTTCCTAACCCAAGTCTCTGTAGATTAGGTAGATGAATACCTTTTTCGTTTATTGCAATATTACCTAATGTATTTGCACCTACATCTCCAAAATTTTCTGCATCAGGTAAAGCGCCTATACCTACACTATCCATTATAAATAAAATTACTCTATCAATCATAAAAATGCCTCCTATACAATGTATTTACACTATAAAATTATAGTGTATATTTTAGTATTATACCCCTCGAAACAGTTTTAAAAATTATTTATTGTATTATATTTATTTTACAATTAGTTAAAATAGGACCTGTATTCAGGCCCTAGGATGCGTTTTATTATAAACTTCTTTTATTCTATTTTTCATTACATATGTATATATCTGTGTTGTTGATATATCCGAATGTCCTAGCATTTCTTGAACAGACCTTAAATCTGCACCATTTTGTATTAAATGAGTCGCAAAAGAATGTCTCAATGTGTTAGGTGTAATGATTTTTCCTATTTTAGCTTGTTCTGTATAGGACTTAATAATCTTCCAAAAGCCCTGTCTTGTTAAAGCAGTACCATAATAATTTAAAAAAAGAGATTGCTCATTTTTGTTTTTTATAAAGGTTGATCTGTGTTGATTTATATATTTAGATAAAGAATCCATTGCAATAGATCCAATTGGGACAACTCTTTCCTTCGATCCATTTTTACATCTAATGAAGCCTAAATCTAAGTTAATATCTTCTATAGTTAATGAAATTAACTCCGTAACCCTTATCCCAGTTGCATATAATAGCTCAAGCATAGCCTTATCTCTAGACCCCTTGTTTGTATTTTCTAAAGGCTGTGCTAATAATAGGTCAACTTCTTGTAAGGTTAAAGTATTCGGTATTTGTCTTTCTGTTTTAGGTGTTTCTAAATTGTTAGTAGGATCACTCTCAATTAATTTATTTAGCAATAAAAATTTATAGAAACTTCTTATAGATGCTAAACTTCTAGAAATTGTAGCAGTTGACTTACCGTTTTTCTGTAAATATAGCAAATACGTAATTACAGTAGTCTTATTAGTTAAAAAAACATTTTGAATCTCTATATGTGTAAGGTATGTTAAATATTGAGTTATATCACGTTTATAAGATTCTAATGTATTTTTCGACACTTTTTTTTCTTGATCTAAATAAACAGTAAAGCTAGATATTAACTGGTTCATCTTAATAACTCCCTTTATTTACAGCATGGTATTGTATATATACTACATTTATTCAACAAAATATATAGAATTCCTGCAAATTTTTTTATTATTCTATATATAATTTTATATATATACAGTGATCATCTTTATAAATATTGGAGATATGAAAGATTCAATAGATACAGATATTAAAATTAATCCAGCAAATAATAAATATACCATGGTATATTTTAAAAATTGTCTTTGAAAATTCATTTCATTCGATTTACTCAATTTATTTCTAATTAGCATTAAAGTGAACGATAGAGAAACAACAGCCGCACCAAGGAAAACAGGAATAATAATCAAATTCTGAGGTAATACACCTAATAAGAATATCAATGCTCCTTTAAATCTAAATTGCTCCACTAATAAACCTACAGTGAAACCAATTACAAAGCCTTTAAAGCTTATAATGAAAATTATTCCAGGAATACCTATTATCAATATACCTAATATCCAGTTTAAACTTAACAACTGCATATTATTAATTATTGATTGATAAAATATATCGAAATTATTTAAATTTTCAGTATGAAAGAGCTGGAAAAATCCCTTTAAATAAGCAACTAACTCTTGCTTATGACTTAGGCTAACAACTTTTACAGTGAATCCGCCAACAGATATGCCTATAAGAAAGCACAATAATACAATAAAATAAATAATAATATTATTTTTTATATGTGTTTTGATTAAATTTAGAACAGACTTAGGCATAAACACCTTCCTTTCTTCAGTATATTCTATACAGATTATGCTCACTGAAGAGTTTTTATGCCTATCTTGTCCATATATTAAACTTTGAAAATCTAATAATATATAAGAATTCTTATTATATTTATATTATTTATGTTTTAAATTAACGTAAGTAAGAACGCCAATTATAGTTTTAGCATCTTTTATCTCACCTGTTTTTATTTTATTTAAAGCGTCTTCAATGGACAATTGAATCGTCTCAATATTTTCATCCTCATCAGGATTAATATTTCCTTCTTTTAGATTTTCAGCTAAATAAATATGTAGTATTTCATTTGAAAATCCTGGTGTTGTATAAAATTCTAGAATTTTTTCCACTCTATCTGTAGTAAATCCCGTTTCTTCCTCCAGCTCTCTAATAGCACATTTATCAGGTCTTTCCATAGGTTCTAATTTTCCTGCTGGTATTTCGAGTAAAACTTCTTCTACAGGTTTACGAAATTGTTTAACGAACATAATTTTATTATCCTCTGTTATTGCAATTATTCCTACTGCGCCAGGATGTTCTACGATTTCCCTTTTAGAATATTTTTTGTTTGGTAATTCTACGGTGTCAACTCTTACATTAATAATTCTTCCTTCATAAATTCTTTCACACTTCATAGTTTTTTCTTCAAAAGTCATATTATTTCCTCCTAAATAAAATAAGAATTCCACCCATTTACGTAATCAAAGATTGCTGATGGGTCCCGGAAACCTTGTTGTAGCCACAATAAGACATTTTAAACTCTAGATATATATTATAAGAATTATTTATTGTTTATCAAAGAAATACCATATATAGCTGCTGCACCGCAAGTAGAAAAAAAGTCATAATCATCTTCCAGATCTCTTCCCATAGATTTAACCTGAAGTCCATACTCTTCTAAAGCTTTGCCTAATACATTTTCTTCAAGCCTAATTATATTATGTTTTTTCATTAAATCATTTGCTATTATTTGATTTTCAATAATTTCCTCTTTTTCTCCTATAAAAAAAGGAATTGGAATATTCGATTTACTTTTCATGATCCTACTTAAAACTGTAATGCTATGATGACTAAGTCCATAATGTCGTTCTCTTTCATCCTTAAATGTAATTCTAGGAACAGAAATAGAGATTCCTCCTAAATCATTTACAGCATCAGATATATGCCCTTGTTCAACTCCTGTAAATCCAAAGGGCGTACCTGTACCTACGATTCCAGGACCCATGGTTACAATAGCAATATCACATTTGGCAATTTCTTTTGCAGTGATTAATGCATTGTATATATTCACAACTTCATAGTCCCCACCAAAGGCATGGCCTAAGGTTATGGTTTTATCAATAATATTCTTATCCTTCAATTCATATATAGTGTTACTTAAATAAAGAGGAAGAGCTGCTCCATCAGTCATAATGAAGGCGATTTTTATATCTTTTTTTAGATATTTTAAGATAGAAGAAATAGGAGTCAGCATACTATGTAATGTGCCTACAATCACTGGCATTTTGTTTAATGATTTAAACTCATGGAACAGATTATGATAAGGACTCTCCTGTTCTTCTACTGCATAGGTTTTAATTTGGAATGGAGTATATCTAAGCTTCATAATATGTCCTTTGTTGTCTGTGATTTTATCATTATTATTTAAATTACATATAACGAAATGGTATCCTCCTGTGCCTAAATTTAAATCTACAGCAGTTGTATTTAAAATAACTTCATCTTCTACATGAATCGATCCTGTTAAATAATCATAATTAATTGCTTTTTCATCCCTATTATTAACATGAACTAATATATCAGTACGTCCATTAAAGTTTTTTAAAACTTTTATAACCTTACCTCGTTTTGTGTTAATCATATATACTCCTCTTTCCATGAGTCTTTGTTTATTTCATAAAGTATTAAGAACGACCTAATTCATCTATAAAATTAAGAACAGAATTTTTTTTAATTATTTCTGTTATTGAATATTTCTCTGCAACTATATGAATTAATATTAACAATAATAAAATTACATATTTCAACGTTAAAGTAAAGCTTATTGCTGTAACAATTCCTAACACGACACCTAATGTATTTGATCCTACATCGCCCATCATACTTTTAGCCTTTATATCTTGCGGGAAATAACCAATTACATATGCTATAACTGAAATTAAAATAATTCTAATTTCTTTTTGAAGCCCAATTATAATAAATAATATGGAAACGCATAAAAATCCCTTTAATGATCGCCCTGGTCTTAAATCTAATAAATTAATCAAATTAGTAAATAGTGCAATAATTAAAGCATTAACTAGTATCTCTACAATATTAGCTGACAATAGACTTCCGATTAGCAAGGAAATTAATCCGCCGATTATAGCTTTAAAGCCACCAGTAGTTAATTTCCCTTTTAATAATGATTTTATATGTCCTTTAAAGCCTGTTGAATCTCGGTTTCCTATCAAATCATCAATTAATCCTATTGTAGCCATGGTCATAATCCCTACTAAAAAAATTAATAATACTCCTTTGTCATTAATATTATTTCCCATAGTTACACTTAAAAGTAAGCTGTTCATAATACTAACAGGAATAAAAACTATTCCCATTCCTACAGGAATAATATCTCCTTTATAATTTTTTTTAGTTATATTTGCACTTAGTAGCATTTCTTTTATAAATGGTATTGTTAACACTGTAATTAATATACTGATTAAAAAAATAAAGATTTCCAAAAAATCACCCTCTTTTTAGCTTAGTTGAAACAGTTTTAGGCCCTAAAACTTTCAATATCTGCCAAAATTGTTTACCTCTATGAATAAATCCTGATAAATTCCTACCAGTTTCATTATGATGCATATTAACATCAACTTCCAATATCCTATAACCCTTGTTTAATATATCTATTGTCATTCCTAGTTCTACACCATAACCTGTATAACAATGGTTAACATTCTGAAGAACTTCTTTTTTGAATGCTCTTTGTCCAGAGAGTACAGTATCTAATCGAACACCAGTATTTATGTACACACCTTCTCTAGCTAGTTTCTTTACTAAGCCAAAACCTCCTTTTCGTTTAGCTCTAGGAAATTTAGCTATTGTAACATCTGCGTTATTTTCTATAATTGGAAGCACTAATTTTTCAACATCCTTTGCACTTTCTTCTAAATCAGCATCCGCAAACACAATAATGTCAGAATCATCTAATGCAAGTCTTAATCCTTCAGACAGTGCCTGCCCCTTGCCTTTATTTGAAGTTTGGCGAACTACATTGATATTTTCAACAGTGGAAGCATTAGAAAATGTATTGTCAGTTGAGCCATCATCAATAACAAAAATATTTGTTACATAAGGAATACTCTTTAAAGCCAATAATGAGTTCACAATTCTTTTTTCTTCATTATATGCAGGAACAATTACTGTAACAACTTTATTCAATATCTTCACTCCTAACCTGCTCTATCGAATCAAAAGGTATTAAAGAATCTGCAGTAGACTTTTCTCCATAATGTCCTTCAGCTCCTTTTATAATATAAACTAAAGAAGTTTGACCTATTCTACTATCAATATTATCTACAGTTGATATATTTATTTTTTTAAAATCTGATATAAAAGATTGCTCCACATCTAATCTTTCAACACCAATTACTCTAAAGCCAATATTACTTAGTTTCTTTGCTAAAGCTACATCTATTTTTTCCATCTTATTTTCTAAATTTTCATTACTACCGCCTGCCATAACAATATTTTCTATATTCAGTTCTTCTATATTATTATAATTAATATTACAAACAACGTACTCCTCATCTATTAGAAAATTAACGGCTTCGGTGATCTCTTTATTTAATAATAGATTTGTTATTTCATTATTTACAAAATAAATAAAATCATCGGTTGTTTTTAATTGAACTTGTAACAACTCGCTAATTTCTGCCACTTTTTCCTTAGTAGCAGTGAATATTTTGTCTGTATATTGAATACGAATTGGTACGTTGGCTCCAGATGATTCTAGTACATCACGAACATCAGTGTAAAAATAGTCATCAGTAGTTTCAACAATAGCTACATTAAGTCCTTGCAGTTTATTATAAACTATTTCTTTTAAAGTATTTTCAATAAAAATACTCTGTTTTTCATTTTGTGCACTTAAATTTTCAACTTTTTGCTCTAGATCTTTATTTTCTGTCTTAAATTCATCAAATCTAATTTCTAAGCTATCAATTAAAGCTTGTTGTTGCTCTAGATATAAGTCTTGACCGTTCATGTTAAATCCAATAAATATTCCTATGCCTAATGATAAAAATATAGCAGTTATGGAAATAACATAATATTTAATATTAATACCCATAAAATACCCCCTATAGTCCGAATATCATTCTTAATCGAATGCTAATTAATTGAAATAAATTTTGGATTGGCTGAGATATGCTCATAATCATAATAATAGGAATGAGTGCAGCAATAACAAGCCAAATAACATATTTAGGCTTAATACTACTTTTGTATAATCTATTTACACCTCTAGCATCTACTAATTTAGATCCTACTTTCATTCTAACTAAAAATGTACTCGCCATTCCTTTACGGCCTTTTTCCAGAAAATCGATCATATTAGAATGAGTTCCTACAGCAACAATTAGATCTGCTCCTTTGTCATATGAAAGTAGCATCGCAATATCTTCACTTGTTCCTGGTGCTGGAAAAACTATTGCATCCAGACCTAAATCTCTAATCCGATCCATGCCAGGAGCCCTTCCATCTGGATATGCATGTACTATAATTTCTTTGCACTTTTTCAAACACTCATCACTTACACTGTCCATATCTCCAATAATTATATCTGGGGTTAGCCCAAATTCTAATAGAGCATCTCCACCACCATCTACCCCAATTAAAATAGGATTAACTTCTTTTATATAAGATATTATAGCCATCAAATCGTCTCTATAATTTTGCCCCCTTACAACAACCAATACGTGTTTCCCATTAATTTCAGTTTGCACATGTGGAATTTCTAAATTTCCTAAAATAAAGTACTTCTCTTTATTTGCATATATTAAAGTATTCTCAATAAATTTTTCTAATTCTACTTCAATATTTTTCTCAGCCAATATCAGAAGATCTTTAATTTTATCCTCTGATAAAAATTCTACCTCTGCAATTATTTCATTTTTAAGTATCAAATTATTATCTACTATTTCAACTATATCATTTTCTTCTATAAGACTGAATAGGTCTCCATTTACCACATCAAAAATAGGTATATTTGATTTAGATACGATACTAGGTCCTAAATTAGGGTATTTACCACTAATCGATTTACCGCAATTAATAATTGCAGCTATTCTTTTTTCCACAAGAGAATTTGCAGCAACTTCATCTAGATCATCATGATTGATTATAGCGATATCTCCTGGCTCTAATCTGTTAGCTAAGTTTTTCGTCTTTTTATCTAATTTTACGGGAGCTTTAATATTCATACACTACCCTCCAATACATTCTATATTTAGTATTTGTATATTTAATATAAACATTCTTATTCCATGTAATAATTTATATAAATTAAGACTATATCCAGAGAAAGTTTTTATTTTCGCTAAACTGCAAGTCACATAAGTTATTGGATAAATTAGTAAATTGGAATATAAATCAATGATGATTATATCATAAAAGCTGATAAAGTAATACTTTTATATAATTCCTAATTTTCATTTAATACCCTTACTTTAAATATTGAAAACTATGATATATAATGTAGAATTGAAAATAGTTTTTTAGTGGGGTGAACTGATGAATATAATAACTGATATTCAATTGCAAGTAAAAAATAAAAATAGATTTAATGTTTACATCGATGATGAGTATTCATTTTCCTGTGATCCAGAAATTATATTAAAATATAAATTGAAAAAAGGCTCACAAGTAAGCAAGAAGGAATTGCTGGAGTTAATGGATGAGAATAAAGAAAAAACTGCCTTTCAAATTGCAATATATTACTTATCCTTTAGACCACGAACTTATTTTGAAGTTAATAATTATCTGCAAAAAAAAGAATACGAGGATAAAATCATTAATAAAGTTTTAGAAAAACTAGTGTACTACCGCTATATAGACGATCGACAGTATACTATGAGCTATATATCGAATGCTATACAGGAAAGAAAGAAAAGTCTAAATTCAATAAAGTCAGAGCTAATGAAAAAAGGAGTATCCACAGATATAATCGAAGAACTAATTACTTTATTTTCTCCTGATATTAATTTGGAAATTGCTAAAGAAATTAGCAATAAATATTTCTATCAGAAATCGCATTTACCATTTAATCAAATAAAAAATAAATTATCTCAAATGTTAATTCGGAAAGGCTTCACTTGGGAAGTTGTAACTGAATGTTTAAATTATTTAACTGAAAATAATGAGATTCAATCTGCTATTGACTCTAATAGGAACGAATATATGTCTCAAGCCATAAAACTAGCTGAAAAATATTTTGATAAATATAAAAAGAAAGAAAACAACTCTTATTTATTAGATAAAAAAGTTAAATATGCTCTATACCAAAAAGGCTATGATATAGATATTATTGATACTGCATTAGAAAGTATAAAAAAAAATAGCTAGCAAAATTATAATTTTTTGCTAGCTATTTTTTTATACTAAATACTCTATTAGTTTACATAATATAATTATATTCTACTAATTTATAAATAAAAGTCCTCTATTGTTTTATCCTTAATATCTTGATTAATACCTATGTATCTAAGAGTTATACTTGGCGCTGAGTGATTAAAAATATCTTGAAGAATTGCAACATCCTTATATATTTGATAATGCCAATATCCAAATGTTTTCCTCAAAGTATGAGTTCCAACATCTGTGATCCCCACCTTAGTAGCTGCTTTATTAAGAATTCTATAAGCTTGCACTCTAGAAATAGGTCTATTTTTTCCCTTTCTGCTTTGAAATATGTACTCCTCATTGCTCATACCATATATAAATTTTTCTATATCCTTTCTTAACTGACTATTAATTAAAAATCTTTTCTCCTTCCCGGTCTTTTTTTCTTTAATAGTTATATGGGATTTATCCACTACATCATATACTTTAAGATTTAATATATCACTGATCCTAAGACCAGTATTAATTCCTACAATAAATAATATATAGTTTTTATATCCCAACTTTAATAATTCGGTTTTCATATCTTCTATTTTATTTTTATCTCGAATAGGCTGTACTATCTTCATTTTATGTCTCCTTTTATGTCGAATATACTCATAATCATTATAATACATTTAATGATACATTCCAATACAATATGTTACATAATAAAATTGGTTATTTTATAAATAGGTATATTCCAATGCTTATAGCTACAACCTGAATGTAACACAATAACTATTGTGTTACATTGAGATTGTAAAAATGATCATATAATCTATTAAAAATAATGGAGCTCTTATATTTGCTATTTTAAGGATTAAATTGAGGGGTCGGACATTTATATTAAACTGTTCAAAAAACCGTTTACAATCGAAATGTGAGGCATAAAAAAACCATTATCAAAATTTAAAATAGAAATTTTGATAATGGTTTTTAATAATCTTTTAATTTTGACTCTTACTAGGTTTCAGTATTATTAATTCCAATTTCCTTAAAAACCTTAGCAGTATAAATAGAATCATTTAATGCTTTATGGAATTTACCATAAATTTTTTTATTTTTTAACTAAATGAGAGAACTTATTTTTTATCCTGCCTGATGCTCTAATCGTAATTTATCTGCAACCATTGCAATAAATTCGCTATTTGTTGGCTTTCCACGATCATTATTAACAGTATAACCGAATAATGTATTTATAGTATCCACTTTCCCTCTACTCCATGCTACTTCTATAGCATGTCTTATAGCTCGTTCTACCCTACTTGATGTTGTATTAAATTTTTTTGCTATAGATGGATAAAGCTCCTTAGTGACAGCACTTAATAACTCAATATTTTCAATCACCATAGTAATTGCTTCTCTTAAATAAAGATATCCTTTAATATGAGCAGGAACTCCAATTTCATGAATAATATTAGTAATTTCGGCCTCTAAGCTACGATTATTATTAACCAAAGATGAACGTGCTTGTAGATTTTGTCGCTTAAACTCTGAAACATTCGTATTATTGGTATTGCCTTCGCTTGCGGTTTGTCTAATTCTTTCAATAAAAATCTCAAAATCAAAAGGTTTTATTACATAATAATCTGCACCTAAATTAATTGCTCTCTGAGTGATTTTATCTTGTCCTACTGCTGACAATATGATAATTTTGGGAAATTTACTTAAATTCATGCTATTAATCCTTTCTAGTACACCCAAACCATCTAAATGCGGCATAATAATATCTAGTATAACTAAATCTGGTAGTTTTTGTGGAATAATTTCTATAGCCTCTTTACCATTATTAGCAACTCCTACTATTTCAATATCATCTTGTTTTTGTAGATATTCACTCAAAATTTCACAGAAATCTTTATTATCATCTACTATTAAAACCTTAATCTTCCCATTAACCATCATAATTCTCCCCCTTGAAACTTGGTTTTATATATTTTTGTAATAATCTCTGACTTTTAACATATTCTACATACTAAGTTCGTTTCCTTCTAGTATCGTCAATTATTTTGAAAAAACAGTAATACATTTTTCTGTTTTTTTCTTAATTTTAGATGCATTTTTCTTGTTATTTCATCAGTTTTTGTCGGTTAGCCCCGATTCAGAAATCATCCATTCTATAAATATTCCGTATCCTTTAGTAGGGTCATTTACAAGAACATGAGTAATAGCTCCTATTACTTTTCCATTCTGTATAATAGGACTTCCGCTCATACCTTGAATTATGCCACCAGTTTTTTCTAGCAACTTCTCATCTGTAACTTTAACAACCATACTTTTCCCTTCAGGCTTTGTTTGAAAATTTATTTTAGTAATTTCCACTTGAAACTTTTCAATTTTATTATTATCTAATGTAGTAAATATATAAGCTGGACCTTCCTTTATTTCATGTTGATAAGCAATAGGCATTGGAGCTCTATTACTAATTTCCGCCACTCTAGGAAATAACTGTCCGTATACACCTAATTGTGTATTTTTTTGTATTTTTCCTATTGGGTTACTAGTCTCATAAAATATTCCTTTTATTTCCCCTGGTTTTCCGCGTTTTCCTTGTTCAATAGATACAACCTTAGATTTTATTATCTCACCATTTTTTACCGACAATAATGATCCTGTATCTACATCTGTAATAGCATGCCCCAAAGCTCCAAATGTTGCACTATTTACGTGAAAAAAGCTCAATGTTCCAACACCTGCTGTTTTATCCCTTACCCAAAGTCCTAATCTATATTGTCCATCTTGCTCAGATTTTATAGGAGAAACTTTAACTATAAATTCTTTCCCATCTCTTTTTATGGTTAAATCAAGCTTCTTATCTTTATTCTTCTTAACAATTTCACTAACATGGGAAGCATTATTTATTTTTATATTATTAATTTTAACTAAAGTGTCCCCTATTTTTATACCTGAGTCAGAGGCTATATTATAGTTTTTACCATCATTATCCGTAATTTCAGCTACTCCCACAACTAATACACCATCCGTATTTAATTTTACACCTATCGATTCGCCTCCAGGGATCACTTCTATTTTAGATACCACATTAACCTTAACGGTTTTATATGGTATTAATCCCAATATCTTTAGTTGAAGATCAGCACTTCCTTTTTCCATAGGTTTAAGTGAAAAATAATTTTTTTTACTGAATAATCCACTCGTATTATTCTGCGACTCCTGAATTTCTAATATTTTATTTATATTATCAGATACCATGGAGAAACTAAAAGGAAACGGTATTTGTAATATATGTTCATCATCTATTGAAATATTAAATTCCGAAGGAGTATTTCTGATAAATCCAAATACCATCATCGATAGAAATACTATAAAAAAAATAGATAAACTTATTGCCTTAATTGGTCTAAGTTTTCTACGAATTTTCATATGTGTCACTCTCCTGCCATCATAATATAGCAAAACTAAATTTGTCTACTATACTTAGATTGGCTTTTTGGAGCTATCTTTATGATATATAAAATCTAATAAAGGTGTAACTTTAATCCTTTTATGGATATACATACAAAAAGCTCATAAATAAAAGCTAGTTGCTTTTCTTTAAATGAGCTTGTTTAATCATTTCTGCTGCATGTTTAATTGTAATATCTGTTAGTTCTCCATCTAATAATCTTCCTAATTCTTCAATTTGTCTTGATTTTTCCAATTTCTCAACTACTGTTTTAACATTATTTTCAATTTCAACTTTTTCGATTAAATAATGGTGATCAGCCATAGTAGCTATTTGAGGTAAGTGTGTTATACATATAATTTGATGGTGATTTGCTATGTCATAAAGTTTTTCGCCAATAATTTGAGCTGTGCGTCCACTTATACCCGTATCAATTTCATCAAATATAAGAGTTGGAATATTATCAACATTAGCTAATATGGTTTTAAATGCAAGCATAATCCTTGACATTTCACCGCCGGATGCAATTTTAGAAAGTGGCTTTAATGGTTCTCCTAAGTTTGTAGATATCATAAATTCGATTTGATCCATTCCTTTAGAAGTGAACTTATTCTGTTCATTGTTAAAGGAAACCTTAAACTGAACTTTTCCCATATTCAATGAAAGCAGTATCTCAGTTAACTTATTTTCAAAATCAGAAGCTACTACTTTTCTTAGGGAACTTAACTCTATAGATTTTTTACTGAGTTCATTGTACTTACAATCAATTTGCTCTTTTAATTTTGTAATTTCTTCATCGTTATTTTCAAATTCCCATAATTCAGATTGAATTTTTTCTTTATATTCCAATACTTCTTCTACTGTATTACCGTATTTTCGTTTTAAAGTATTCACTATATCTAATCTTATTTCTATTTCTTCAAGAATTTTAGGATCAAAGTCAATTTCATCTATATATCGTCTAATATCTCTTGAGACATCCTCTAATTTATACTGAACTTCTTCAAAGGTTTCCTTAAAACATACAAATTGATCATCTAAAAAAGAAATACTATTTACAGCATTTACACTGTTCGATATTTTATCGAGTACCGAAGAATCTAAGTTTTCGCCATGAAGAGTCTCGTATATATTTGAAAGAGCTTGATAAATTTTTTCGCTATTTGACAGAATACTTTTCTGTTTTTTTAACTCTTCTTCTTCTCCAGAAATAAGTTTAGCTGATTCTATTTCATCTATTTGGAATTTTATTAAATCAATTTTTCTTTCTCTTTCCATTTCATCAAAACAAATAGTATTTAGTTTTTTCTTAAGAATATGTAGTTCCTGATATAAACTTGATACACAATTAACTAGATTTAGAACTTCTATACCACCATATGAATCCAGCATATCTATATGAAAATTTGAATTTAAAAGAGATTGATGTTCATGCTGTCCATGAATATCAATTAGCTTTTGTGTAACTGATTTTAAAACCGTTTGAGTAACAATAACTCCATTTATTCTACAGGTACTTCTTCCGTTTAAATGTATTTCTCTTGTAATTATTAATGTACTATGATCATCTTCATCAATCTCAATACCGTATTGTTTTAATATAGTATCAATGCCACTTGAATTTTCCACTGAAAATATGGCTTGAACCATACATTTATCACAACCAGAGCGGATAAAACTTCTATCCGCTCTTTCTCCTATTGCCATATTAACAGCATCAATTATAATGGATTTACCTGCTCCAGTCTCTCCCGTTAAAATGTTAAGCCCTTTATTAAATGAAATATTTAATTTATCTATTAGTGCAAAATCTTTAATTTCTAACTCCAGAAGCATACAGAACCCCCGCTTTATTTCATTAATTTTCTAAAATGCTCTATAGTTTCTTCTACATTACTTGCATCTCTAATTACTATAAAGATCGTATCATCTCCTGCAATAGTCCCTACGGCATCTTCTATATCAACTGCATCTATTGCTGCTGCTGCTGCTTGTGCTGAACCAGTTAAAGTTTTAATTACAATAATATTACCTGCATAATCAATTGATACAACAGAATTTTTAAAAATTTTAACTACACGATCTGATAAAATATTGTCTTGACTTTGTAAAGTAGCATACTTATATTTTCCATCCTTAGTAAGAACTTTAATAAGTCTAAGTTCCTTAATATCTCTCGAAACCGTAGCTTGTGTTACATTTAAACCTAAGTTTCTTAATTCCTCTGATAAATCTTCTTGGGTTTCAATTTCTTTATTCTCTATTAATTCTAAAATTTTACTATGTCTTGTATACTTCATAGAGGATTCCTCCTTAATTAATACTAATTTTACTAAACTTTATATTGTTCATTTAATTTATAGTTTACACGTTTAGTATTCTTCATAAAATAACACAATCCTTCAAAAATATAAATATTTTACAAAAAATTATAAATATTTTACAAAATTATAAATTAATAGGCTATATTATTACAAATATATCTCTATATATTGGCCGGAATATCTATAAGCTCTCATGGGATTTATTAATTATATTCTCTATATAATCTATATTAATTAATGAAGTACCTGTTTCCGCATTTTTCATATATAATAAATATTCGATATTCCCTTCCGGCCCTTTAATAGGTGAATATGTTAGATCGATTATTTCAAGTCCTATACCTGTAGCAAAAGAAATCATATCAAATACTACACTTTTATGAACAGATATATCCCTTACAACTCCCTTTTTCCCTACCTTGTCCTTACCAGCTTCAAACTGAGGCTTTACCAAAGCAACAATTTCTCCATTTAATTTAAGAAGTTGTTTTAGTACAGGTAAAACAAGTCTCAATGAAATAAAAGAAACGTCTATTGACGCAAAATCTGCCATTTCTCCAATATCATCTAAAACAACATGTCTAATATTAGTTCTCTCCATCGTTACTACTCTGGGGTCCTGCCTTAATTTCCAGTCCAGCTGACCGTATCCTACATCTATTGAATATACTTTTGCTGCTCCATTTTGAAGCATACAATCCGTAAAGCCCCCTGTGGATGCGCCGATATCAAAACAAATTTTGTTATTTAAATTTAAATTAAATTGCCCCATAGCTTTTTCTAGCTTTAACCCGCCCCTACTAACATAAGGTATTGGATTTCCTTTTACCAATATTGCTCCATTTTTACTTACCTTTGTACCTGGTTTATCAATTTTCTGATTATCAATAAAAACCAAGCCAGCCATAATTGCACCCTTTGCTTTCTCTCTACTATCAAAAAAACCTTTTTCAACCAATAAACTATCTAATCGTTCTTTCTCATCCATACAATTTCTCCTATTTTTTTGTTATTGCAATATTATTGAATAATATATTATTGTTAAAATCATTCTTTATTTCATCTATTATATTAACACTATTTAATCCTAAATCTCCATATAAAGTATCCACATCTCCATGCTCAATAAATTCGTCTGGTAACGCGAATACTTTTACTTCTTTGAAAATTTTATTGTCATTTAATAGAACCTGTACTAAGCTTCCGAAGCCTCCAATTTTAGCATTATCCTCAATAGTGTAAATTATCTTATGTTTTTGAGCCAAACCAACAATAAGATCTTTATCCATGGGCTTAATAAATCTAGGATTAACTAAGGTAGAAAAAATATTATTTTTTTCTAACTCTTTACAGATATCCAATGCCATATTACTTAGGGTTCCAAGAGCTATTATTAATACATCGTTTCCACTTTGATAATTAATTTCTCCCTTTCCAAGCTTTAATGGATTAAATGATCCCTCACCTTCTATTACAGAAGAACCCCTAGGATAACGAATCGCTATGGGACCATTGTGCTTCATAGCAAATTTAACTGCTTCCTTCAGCTCCAATCCATCCTTTGGTGCTATAAATGTTAAATTTGGTATGCAAGATAAGAAAGATACATCTAAAGCCCCATGATGCGTCTCACCATCATTACCTACTAAACCAGATCTATCAATTAAATAAGTAACAGGCAGATTTTGAATACATGCATCATGAATTACTTGATCATAAGCTCTTTGAAGAAACGTTGAGTAAACAGCAAAAACCGGATTAAATCCACCAGCAGCCATTCCGGCAGCAAATGTAGCCGCATGCTGCTCAGCTATTCCAACATCGAAAAATCTATTTGGATGTTTCTTAGCAAAAGCATTCAGTCCAGTACCAGAAGGCATAGCAGCAGTAATAGCAACAATTCTTTCATCTTTGTCTGCACATTCGACCAACGTATTACCTGCAATTTCAGAATATGACAAAGAAGTACTAGAGGAAATTGGTTCGCCTGTCTTAATATCAAAGGAGCTAACGCCATGAAACTTATCCGGTGATTTTTCAGCCAAAGGATAACCTTTTCCTTTCTTAGTCACAACATGTAATAAAACAGGCCCCTTAATATTCTTAGTACGATTCATTACCTCATATAGTGCACTGTAATCATGTCCATCTATAGGACCTATATATGTGAACCCCAATTCCTCAAATAATACACCTGGGACAAAAAAATACTTTATACTGTCCTTTGCCTTTTCTGCAGTTTTCATAACACTTTTACCTATGGCAGGTATATTACTGATTAGGTATTCTACATCATCTTTAACCTTAGAATATATAGGGGCCGTCCTTATTTTATTTAAATAATTAGAAAGTCCACCTACATTTGGAGATATTGACATTTCATTGTCATTCAAAACGACTACAATATCTTTCTCGCTCTGTCCTATATGGTTCAATGCTTCAAAAGCCATGCCACCAGTCATTGCGCCGTCTCCAATAACTGCAATAACCTTATATTTATCCTTCTTTAAATCCCTAGCTGTAGCTAAACCCATGGCTGCTGATATGGAAGTACTACTATGACCTGTATCGAAATGGTCATGCTCACTTTCATATCTTTTAGGAAATCCACTTAATCCCTTGTATTGTCTTAAAGTAGAAAACTTGTCCCTTCTGCCAGTTAGTATTTTATGTACATAAGCTTGGTGTCCAACATCCCAAATAATTTTATCCTCAGGACTATTAAAAGTAGTATGTAAAGCTAAAGTTAGCTCTACTATACCCAAATTAGATGCTAAATGCCCCCCTGTTTTAGAAACAGATTTAATTAAAAAATCTCGTATTTCATCTGCTAATACTTTTATCTCTTTAGCATTCAGTTTTTTTAAATCCTCAATAGAATTAATCTTTGTTAAATATTGATACATATTATAATCTCCCTCCTATCTTTCAGTTAATCGAAGGCACTGGATTTATTTAAATTATCGTGTTGTCAAAATCATAAACATAAAGCTGATAGCAAATACTATCAGCCATAGCGGATATAGTAGAATAAGTAGTTTTATAGTTTAGATACTGTATTGATACTAATTAGTAATTAAGCAATGTATCGCAGAAAATTATCATAATTAAATCATTAAGTTAGCTAATACTATACCCAAAATAGCTCCAGCAAATACTTCTATAGGTGTATGGCCAATCAATTCCTTTAGTCTCTTTTCTGTTGATTTCTTTTCTTTTTTACGATGCATATCTTCAATCATTTTATTTAAAATAATTGCCTGCTTACCTACAGCTCTCCTTACACCTGCTGCATCATACATAATTACCATTGAAAAACATAGAGCAATAGCAAAATATGTAGAATCCCATCCATGTGTTAATCCTACAGCAGTTGTAAGTCCCATTACAAATGAAGCATGGGAGCTAGGCATACCTCCAGAACCAACAAATCTAGTAAAATCAATTCTTCCTTCAACTAAAAAAGTATGAACCACCTTTATTGCTTGTGCTACAAACCAAGAAAAAGCTGCAACCCAAAGAACTTTATTTTCACCAATTACATCGAAAAAATTCACCTATCTTCCTCCTTAATTAAAACTCCCGATTTAACAGATAATTGCTTAAATCTAATAGAAACTCCGATTTTCCGTTATAAGGTTTTAGTAACACCTTCACATTATCAGTTAATTCTTCTACTTTATTAATAGAATTTTCTAGTCCGAATAAAGAAGGGTAGGTTGCTTTATGTTTTTCTATATCACTTCCTGTATTTTTGCCAAGTTTATTTTTATCTCCTACAACGTCAAGTATGTCATCCTTAATTTGAAATGCAAGTCCTAAATTAAGGCCTACTTCTTCCATAGCTTTAATATCATCTTCATTTGCTCCACCAATAATTGCTCCTATCTTTAGGGGAGCAGTAATTAATGCTGCAGTTTTATTTAAATGTATGTATTTTAAAGTTTCTTCGTTAACTTGTTTATTTTCACTATCTAAATCAACAACTTGTCCGCCTATCATTCCATGAATTCCAGCGCTATTTCCAATTTCTTTTATGCTTCTAATATATGGATACATATTCTTCTGTTTTAAAGCATGATCTAACATAATTTCAAAAGAATAATTTAAAAGGCCATCACCAGCAAGAATAGCAATCCCTTCACCATATACTTTATGATTCGTTAGTTTGCCCCTTCTATAGTCATCATTATCCATAGCAGGTAAATCATCATGTATTAAAGAATATGTATGAATCATTTCCAATGCACAGGCATATGGCAGAACTTCACGAAAATCCTTTCCAAACAAATCATAGGATGCTAAAGCAAGAATAGGTCTTAATCTTTTACCACCTGCAAATAAGCTATATTTCATAGATTCTATTAATATATTATTATATCCATTTTCTTGCTGAAAATAACTAGAAAGGTTTTCATTTACTAAATCAATATAGTTCATTAATTGCTCCTTAAAAACCATCAATTTTCCTCCCCATTATACCCAAATGAAATTTTTTTAAATTCACCATTTTCTTCTACAATTGTATTTATTTTTTCCTCAACTTCTATAAGTTCTTTGCTACATATACGATATAGATTTATTCCTTCTTCAAATATTTTCAAGGATTCATCCAAGGATAGTTGGTCTTTCTCTAGTTTATTAACTACTTCCTCTAGCTTAGCTAGTGCTTCTTCAAAATTAAGATTTGACAAAGGCTTTTTCCCCCTTTATACACTCAGTGACTTTACAATTTATTTCACCATCTTTTAAATCAATCTTTATTAATTCACCGACTTTAACCTGATCTATAGATTTAATAATTTGGTCCTTATTGCCCCTAGCTATAGAGTATCCCCTAGAAAACACGGATAAGGGACTTAAGCTATTCAGGCGTTCACCTAAATGTGTTAGATGAGTCTTACTGAATTCCTTTTTAGTATTTATAGATCGATTCATACGCTGTAACAGATCATCCATATACTGCTCTTTATCGTAAATGGAGTTTAAGGGATATTTAAAAGTATAGCTATTCTCGATTAAAGATAACCTTTGTTGAAAATTATTAAGTTTAGTTTTCATTGAGTAAATCATTCTTTTTTCAATAGAGTGTACGTATTCCCTTACTTCAATAATATTTGGTACAACTAGCTCCGCTGCTGCTGACGGAGTAGCAGCTCTTAAATCAGCAACAAAATCTGAAATTGTAAAGTCAGTTTCGTGACCAACAGCTGAAACAATGGGTATATCACTATTAAATATTGCTCTAGCTACCTTTTCTTCATTAAAGGCCCAGAGTTCTTCAATAGAACCGCCACCACGTCCAACAATAGCTACATCAATATTTGAAAATCTATTACACATATCTATAGCATTAACAATTGATTCTGCTGCAGCTTCTCCTTGTACGATAACTGGAAAAACGTATAGTTCAACCTTTGGAAATCTTCTAAGTACAATAGAGATAATATCCCGAATAGCAGCTCCTGTTGGCGAAGTTATAATTCCGATTCTTCTAGGAATAGATGGGAGTCTTTTTTTATACTTATGATCAAAAAGACCTTCCTCATTTAACTTATCCTTAAGCTGCTCAAATGCTAAGTAAAGTGCTCCTATACCTGCTGGTTCCATATCACTTACGTATAATTGATACTGACCATCTCTTTCGTATACGGATATATATCCTTTGCAAATTAAATTCATTCCTTCCTTAGGAATAAATTTTAATTTTTCGCAATTTGATTTAAACATGACACAATTAATTCTGGAATTCTCATCTTTTAAAGTAAAATACATATGTCCACTACTGTGAAATTTATAATTTGATATTTCACCTTTTACCCGAATATGCCCTAAAATAGGATCACTGCTTAGGATTCTTTTTATGTATTGATTAACTTCTGAAATAGAGAGGGCCTTGATTTGCATAATTTAATTTAACCTCCCTTAAAGGTTATCGTTTTCCTTTAGATATTGAGATAATCCAAGAGATGATATTCCTACTGCATTATCTGTACAATACTTAGAAGCTGCAAAATAAATATGGAAATTTTCATTACACAACTTGTCCAATAAATATGACCGAATCAGATTATTTGAAGCTACTCCTCCTACAATTAGCAGATTCCTCAGAGGACATTGCTTTTTCACATTTCGAATTAATATTTCTAGGGATCTTCCTATACAATGAAACGTAGCATATGCAATCTCGCTATGACTGGTAGTATTGCTATTTATAAGCCTTGAAAAATATGTTTCGGGACCAGAAAAGCTAACCATATTTCCTGTTACAGATACAGGTATATTAAAATCTATATTTTCAATATTTATACTCATTTGTTCTAAATGTGGTCCTGCCGGAAACGGAAGTCCCATATTCGTACCCACTCTATCGATTAACTGTCCTGCGCTGATATCGCTGGTACCACCAATTATTTCAATATCATACCCTACATCCAGGGGCTTTACCCTCAATACTTCTGTAGTGCCACCGGATATATGAAGAGCTATAAATTCCTCATTTATATTCAACTTTTCAGACCATAATCCAGCCTCAATATGGCCTTCTTGATGGCTGAACTCATAGAAAGGAATATTCCATAGATTACTCATAGTTTCACCGTATGATCTTGACGCTAGAAATACAGGCATATATGAATTTTCTATAGGCCTTGGTCTTGTTGATGCGCTAATTGCAACAATATTAAATTCATCACTACCTTTTGCTATATCCTCAGATAAAGTAGGCAATTGTTTAATATGATGAAAAAGAGCATCTGATTGTCTCAAACCTTTTTTACCCGTATCCACAGGTAGTAATTTTCTTGCGTCATACAGTATTTCCCCATCCAGAGACATTAGAGCCATGGAAGTAGTATAGTTCGATGTGTCCAGGCCCAATACAGCTTTTTTACTCATTTTCTTTTAGTCCTTCTTTTTCTACGTACTTACCTAAAATTCCATTAATAAAAGCTGGTGTTTCATCAGATCCATATATTTTTGCTAATTCTACAGCTTCATTAATAGACACTCTATATGGAATATCCTTCATATAAAGTATTTCAGCAAAAGCTAATCGTAAAATTGCTAAATCAACATTAGCAATACGATTAAGCTTCCATCCTTTAGCGTATTCTTCAATAATTTGATCTATATCAGTAAGGTTTTCAATAACACGATTTAATATTCCATATATATACTCATTTTGTTGCTCCTCAATGCTTCCTTCAAACAAATGGTGCTCTACCTTTTTCAAATCAAAATCATTATTAAGATGCATTTCAAATAATACTTTCATACTAAGTTCTCTAGCTAATTTTCTACTCATATTTTTCCTCCTATGGTATGTAAGTGTATGGACTTATTATATATTATTTATTGTTCTATGTAACTAGCAAATTTAAACCCTAAAAAAGTAAAATTAATTTTGTTATAGATTAACAACTAGAATATTTAATAAAAATACACACGACTACGGTTTCGCCCATTAACCTAAACTAACCCTCTAAGTTTAGAGGGTTAGTAGAATTAAATGTTATTTTGATTGTTGCTCTTGATTCTCACTTTCTATTGCTTCTTTAGGGAATCTTACGCCTTGTACATGTATGTTTACTTCGCTTACACCTACACCAACCATTGTTTCTATGGTTTTTTTAACATTTTCTTGAATTTCCCAAGCCACATCAGGAATTTTAGTTCCATATTCAACTATAATATATAAATCGATACTAGCAACCTTTTCCTTTACTTCCACCTTTACACCTTTGGAAAGACTTTTTTTTCCTAAAATTTCTGCAATTCCTCCAACAAAGCCTGCGCTCATTCCAGCTACACCTTTAACCTCTGTAGCAGCTAACCCTGCAATTGTTGCTACAACATCATCAACAATTTTAACTTCACCATACTCTAAATTTTCAATTGTATCCATTCTATCACCCCTTGAGTCTTAATTAATAAATATATTATATCAAATCAGACCTATATTTACAAACAGTTCTATTTTTTACTCATAATAATAATATTATCCATAGAAATACTGGTTTCCCGTTTAACTATATCAACTATTTTCGCAACATCATTGGATTCAAGATTTTCACTGCTTACAACAATATTGATAGAATTATCACTTAGGTACACGATTACATCATTGAATCCTTTTGCCATTATCATATTTTCTATAAAAACCTCTTTTTCTGTATTTTCAATCGTATTTAATTTCATGCTTACTGCCTGATCTTTTATTTCTTCACTCGTATTTTGTCCGTTTATAATATCATCTAAATTGCTGATCATTTCACTTCTTTTTTTATCTCTTTCAAGCTTTCCTTCAATAAAATAGGAGCTACTCTTCATTAAATTTTTACTTGTTACAGCTTTAGTTATGTCCTCATTAATAGCCTCAGCTAGCTCTGACACTTTATTATTATCTGCACTGTCAACAATTAATGAATTAACTATTTCTTCTTTACCAGCATCTACTAAATCAGTTTCCGGCTTGCCTGTAGTTTTAATGTCTTCACCTTCATTGAGTCCGAGTTCCTCCTCGATCAGGCCATCAACTATTTTATTTTCCTCCATCATTGTTAATTCATATTTTTCAAGTTCACTAGAAGTTTCAAGAAGTGCATTCTGATTTAAGCTATAATTAACATAGCTTATTACACCTAACATCAATACTAATGAAAAAATTACAAAGTTTTTTCTCGCTCTAACTGAAAATTTCAAATTAATCCCTCCAATAATAAAATACACCAATTTTATTTATTTAATCATTCCTATTTCTTAATTTGTGGCATAGACCTGAACCTTATTTCCTGAAATCTGAAGTACTGTTTTAACTGCATCATATAATTGCATTTTCACCTCTGCATCCTCAGCACCTTCAGCCACTACAATAACCCCTCTTACCTGAGGTTTAATTTCTTTTAATACTAAGGGACTGTTCCCACTAGTACTATTCGTAGTAACGAGATTTTGTGTAATGCTTTCAGATATAACTGTTCTAACTCCTCCATTAGCATCCTTTTCTTCCGTAGTATCTTTACTTTCAACTGTATTAGATGCTGGAATTATTTCCGGTCCCAATTCAAAGGTAACCATAACCTCAACTTCTCCTGAACCCTTTATCTTCTGAAGTATTTCCTTTAATCTTCCTTCTATTATCTCTTCTTCAGATTTTAAAAGCTCATCTTCTTGCACAAAGGTAGCGCCTACTGTTTCTTTGATCCTATTTTTGGAGCTAGAATCTTTAATTAAAAAGTCACTTGAAAATATTAGTGCAATTATAGCTACTGCAAGAATTACTACAATATTAGCTACATGCTTCTTTGATATTAATTCCTTAAAAAAATCCTTAATTTCATCCATCTTCATAATGCTCCCCCTCACATAATTAATTACTCTTAAGTATATAAATATTTATATGATCCTTAAGTACATTATAAAAATTACTAAGATCATCTTTTATAAGATCTACCTCATTACTAATCAATATGCTATTAGCCTCTACAGTATTATTAATTTTTCCACCTAAGGATACATTTATTTCTACGGGCTTTATTGTGGTTTCGTAAGTTTTTTTATGATATGTATTTTCCTTTAAAGTAATGCTAAAGCTTTTAATTAATCCAAAATCAGGACTTTCTGCCTCTTCAACTACTTCAACAAGTACATCTTCAACTAAATATTCGTCATTTTGCTCGATACGATTTTTTAGTTGTTTTGTAATTTCATTTTTATATATTTTAACAACTACATCGTCATTGCTATATTGGATATTATTTAACCGATTTTTAGCTGTATCTAGTTCTAATTGATTGGATACTTTAATAATTCCCTCCTCAAAATCAATTTCACCACCGATAAGCTTCGTTAATGGATTTAATATGATTATCATTAACAAAAACCCAACTACAACATTTATATACTTTTTGTGGTTTGAATTTGGTATTAATATTTCTACAAAAGTTATAAATATAATTACTGAAATTATTGTAATAATCCACTCTCTAATAAATTCCAATGTATCACCTCATCATTACTGTAATATTGCCAGCTCCAACTATAATGGATATTGTTATAAAAAACATAATTGCTACAGAAGACACAGTTGAAAATATCAAAATCAAAGAGCTACTCATCTGATTTAAACAATCTGCCAATTGACTTTGGGCAATTGGCTCTACAATAGCAGCGCATATTTTATAAATTCCTATTAATGCCACAATTTTAACCATAGGAATTAAACAAATAATAAAAATAGCAACCAACCCTATTACACCAATTCCATTTTTTAAAAGGAGCGAGTACCCCATAACAGTATCCATAGCATCAGATAAAAATCCTCCTACAATAGGTATAAAACTTCCTACAGCAAATTTAGCTGTTCTCATAGTAATTCCATCTACAGTTGAAGCCGCCACCCCTTGTATGGATATGATTCCAATAAATGCTGTTAAAACAAAACCTAGTATAGCTACTGCGGATTGCTTTAATAAGTTAGCAAGCTTTGTTACCTGCACCTTAGATGATAAATTGTTAACTATTGCCAATATTGCTGAGAATAAAATCAATGGTAATACTACAGATTTTATTATTGTACCTATAAAACCTATTGAGCCTAACAAAACTGGATGCAAAAAAGCAGAGGTTGTTACCCCTCCCATAGCAATTAGAATGCCTAGTAGAACAGGCATTAGTGCTTGCATAAAGGTAACCATCGTATCTATTGTATCTTTACCTAAATTGATTGCTATGATAAAGCTCTTTATAGTTATTGTTATGATAACTAAATAGCACACAATATAAGCTAGCTTTCCAACTGCTTCGTTTTCAAAAGCGCTCTGCAAATTGTTTAGTAGTGCATATATAGCAGATAACACTATTATTTCGCCTAAAATTCTCCAATTAGCAACTATTTCTTTAAAAAAATATTTAGTTGATCCCTTTAACATGTCTTCTAAGGTTATAATTTCCTCTCCCTTCAGTACTTTGGTTATAAAAGATTTTATTTCAATTTTAGGAATATATTCTTCTAAGTCATCATTGATACTATCTATTATTTGCTGCAAATCAGATATATTGAGCTTGTCTAACTGATCTGTAATTATACCTTCTGGGGTAATATCATTTTCATTAGCCCAAGAAACCCCAGCAAAAGCAATAAATATAATCAGAGTTAAAACTATTGTAGCCTTAATTTTTTTCATTTTTTCACATCCTATGGCACTATATTAATAATGATATCCATTAAAGAAACTAAAATTGGTACTGCCATTACCATAATAAGAATTTTACCTGCGAATTCTATCTTAGCTGCAATCACACCTTCTCCTACATCTTTACATATTTGAGCTCCAAATTCTGCAATATATGCAATCCCAACTATTTTTAAAATTGTGGTTAAATATATAGAGTCGATATTTATTCTGCCAGCAAGTTGACTCAATATTTCAATTACTGATTGAAGCTTAGTAGCTATAAATAAAAATATTGTGATACCAGCTACAAGACTAATATATATGCTTATCTCCGGCTTTTGATTTTTAACTAATACGGATAATATTGCTGCAGTCAATCCGATGCCGATTATTTGAAATATTTCCATTTTGTCACATCCTTAATATAGCTGGAACATGGTTTTTACTGTGTCGAATAGATTAGTTACTAGGTTAACAACCATCGTAAGAACTACAACCACACCAACTAATGTAATAAATGTAGCCTGTTCCTCTCTACCAGCCTTAATTAATACTTGATTAAGTACAGTAATTACTATACCAATTCCAGCTATTTTAAAAATTACGTCAATATTCATAATCATTACTTGACCTCCTAGCTTTAAGCTTTTTAATATAGGATTATTACAATGGATATTCCTAATAAGAATCCCATGTTTTTATACAATTTAACATTTTTACTTTGCTCTATTATAGAAATCTCATAATTTCTTTTTACTTCTTCTTGTATTAATCGAATATGTTTTATTTGATCCTCACAATTGGATATTCCTAAATTTTTACCAAGAGATAGTATGATCTCCGCATCTTCTCTACTAAAAGGAGTATTTGCTATCTCATTATTTACAGCTCTAATCCAAACTTCTTCAAAGGTTTGGCCTTCCTTTTCCTTTAGCAGGCTTAAAGCAGCAAAAAAAATATTTCCTATCTCTTTTCGGCTTTTTTTCCCTATTTTATCTAGAAGAATAGGTATGGGAGTGGATCCATATACAATTTCTGTTTCTAGCATCTGCAGTGTTCCTAACAAACTATGAAGAAGTTTTGTCCTTTCTACATATGTATTTGAAAAAATATATCCTAGCAGTGAACTGCATGAAACTATTAGAATAGAACATATCACTTTAAAAGTCATATTAAATTACCAGCCTATTCTGTTTCGTATTTTCTTGAAGGGGACTTAGGGTAGCTCCATTAAAAATACTATCGATAGTACCAACTCCCTTACTGTTTGATAAAAATATGATTCTTTCGAATACGCCATCTTTAACTAATTTGCCAACAATTCTTTTACTTAATATATTTTCTAATGATCTACCATGGACAGTAGTAATTAATTTTATCCCTGCCATCATTGCCTCCTCTATGGATATCATATCTTCCTCTCTACCAATTTCATCTGTTGCAATTACCTGCGGAGACATTGCCCTAATCAACATCATTATTCCTTCAGCCTTTGGACAAGAATCTAATATATCCGTTCTAGGACCTAAATCATTCTGTGGTACCCCTTGAAAACAAGCTCCTAACTCGGATCTTTCATCTACTACACCTACCTTTAGCCCTCTAAAGTTCATATATGGTGCGCCATAGCTTATCATTCGAATAATATCTCTCAGTAAAGTGGTTTTCCCACATTGAGGTGGTGAAACAATTAATGTATTTAACAACTCCCCATTAGAACTAATAATATGAGGTAATACCCCAGTAGCTACCCCTATCTTTTCCCGCGATATTCTAATATTTAAACCACTATAGTTTTTAAGAGTCCTAATACTATTACTATCCATCAATGCTTTACCTACGATTCCAATTCTATGTCCTCCCTGCACTGTTATATATCCCTTACGTATTTCCTCTTCCACTGAATATATGGAGTAATTGGATGCAAACTGCAATGTTTTTTCTATATCCTCTATATTTATGAAATAACTATTTACAGAATCTAATGTTAGATTCCCATTGGCATCAACAAAATAGTCTTTCTGACCACCGAATACCATCAATGGCTTGTTGATCCTTAGTCTTATTTCTTCTAGAATTAATTTGAAATCTTTAGGTATTTTTTTAATAATATTTCTAACATTAGGTGATAAACACAGTTCCAAATTAGAAACACTAGACACCTCACTTTTACTTTGGTTTATTAAATTCATAGGATTTTCCACTACATGTCCCTCCTTTTATATCATTAATATTTATGCATGGAGCTAATTATGCTTTTTTTACGAAAAAAAAATCCAAGGATTAATCCTTGGATTTTAAAGTGGTAAATATTAATTTTTATTCTTCGTCATCATGGTTATGACCACAACAACAACCATCTTCTTCTTCTAACTCGATTTTTTCATTGCATCTTGGGCATACTACATCGATATCATCTTCAAATAATAAGTCTTCGTCTATGTATATTTCTTCATGGCAATTAGGACATTCTACTTCAACGAAATCTATATCTTCATCATCTTCGTCATCATAATCCTCATCTTCGTCTTCATCTTCATCTTCATATAAGTCTTCCTCTATGTTTGTTAAATCTTCATCCATAGCTTCAATATATTCAGCTATTTCGTCTGTATCCTCATCTAATTCTACTATTGCATCAGCAAAATCATCTAAAATGTCGATAATTTTAATTAATAACTTTCCTTCTTTAGTTGTCTCCTCAATTTCCATACCATCTGCTAATCCTTTTAGATAAGCTACCTTTTCATATAAAAATTCCATACTCACAACCTCCTTTTTTTATTTTAACATTTGTATTATTGCCCTATATTCTTGACATATACTCGCCATTACGAGTGTCAATTCTAACGGTATCTCCTTCATTAACAAATAAAGGAACATGAATTACAGCTCCTGTTTCAACAGTAGCAGACTTAGTTACATTACTTGCAGTATCTCCTTTTACACCTGGCTCTGTTTCAACTATTTTTAGCTCAACAAAGTTAGGAGGATCTACTTGGAATGGCTTTCCATGGTAGAATTTAATAGTAGCACTATCATTTTCTTTTAAGAATTTAATAGCATCTTCTACTTCTTCATATGTTAATGGCACTTGATCAAATGTTTCATTATCCATGAAATAATATAACTCTCCATCACTATATAAGTATTGCATTTCTTTAGTTTCAATATGCGCTCTAGGGAATTTATCACTAGGATTGAAAGCTTCTTCTCTAGTACCACCATTTCTTAAGTTTTTATATTTTGTTCTTACGAATGCAGCTCCCTTTCCTGGTTTTACGTGTTGAAAATCTAAAACCACATAAGGTTCTCCATTCATTTCAAAGGTCACGCCTTTTCTAAAATCACTTGCTGAAATCATAGTATCCCTCCAAATTAATTTATCTTCTATTGTATATTATATTTTAAGTTCTATAATGTCTTTTTTTGATTTTGATAGAACTCTAAAACCTATGTTCGTACCTTAAGAGTAATTATGATTCACCCTTATCTTTTCCTAAAACTAAAATTCTAGTCATATGAAAGCAATATACTTACACATAGTACAATATAAAACAAGACTTCATCTAACTTTTAAATTTACTTTCTTACTAATAAATTCCTATACCATAATATCATATTTTTTTAGCTTTGAATAGATTTTATCTCAATTACACCTATACTTTCTTAATGTTTTATCATATAAATTTTTTTATCTTATATCACGGTCTCGTGCCTAGGCAACTTAATTACTTTATCTATGGCATCAATTATTGCTTTCGTAACATCCACTTCTGATTGTATCGTAAATACATTGGCTTTAGATAGTACCCGTCCTTTTTCTGTTGCAACATATTTAGGTGGCAAATTATTTAAAGCGATTGCTTTAATATCATTGAGACACTCTTCACAACAACAAAGCTCATCGTAACCATTTAATATATCTGGGAGCAGCATTTCTACAGCATCTTCCATGTAATTTCTAACTTTCATAGTAACCCTTCTCTCGTATAATTTTAAACTCCAAGTGTCTGATATTTTGATTTTATGTACATAGATCTAATTTTAACATTAGGCAAATTATAATGATCTTTTCCATCTTCAATAAGTTCTGGCATACATAGTTCAACTCTAATGAACTTTCGTGCACTTTCATAAGATCCTACTACATTAATTATAATTTTATTTGAGGCCTCATATTTAGCTTCAATTTTGTAGGAATGTACTTTGCTATATTCTTCAAAGGGATTTTTATTTTCATATTTTAAAGAGTTTAATTCAGATATTAAACCAATATACATGTAGTTATTGAATGCAGGGGGATTATACCTAATATTCGATCCCTTGTCATTATTCTTATCCATAATATATTGAACTTTATATTCCTTTAAATCAATTAGATATTGGTTTATTATATCCTCAGTAGTTCTATATATAGTATTTAACACCTCGTCTATTGCTGATTCAGCTAAATAATAAGATTTTGCAGCGTTAATTTGAGAATTTCTATATAAACGTCCATCATCTAAAAGTGTAATTATGGATGTAGCAAATATCATTATAATAGAGCACAGTATTATAACATAAACAAATATTGCACCTTTATTAGAATTATCTCTATATTTAACCATATATCCCCCTGATTAAAATTTATAAGGTAATTTACACACTTTACCCTTAGTCGCAATAAAAACGCCTTATGAACTTAAGTTTAATTTATTCTTAAATTAAATTTAATGGAATAGTCCATTTGATCAGCAAATATGACTATCTCCAGTAATTGCTCAGGTATTATTTCTTTAATTATTATGTCATCTATATATTTTGCCAACACATTATGCTCACCACTTTTATTAATTCGCACTTCTTTAGTATCTTTATAAAAATAAATCAATGTATTATAATCATATATCCTTTTTCCACTTAAATTAACAAAAACAATATCTCCGTTACTATTCTTCCCCTTAATTATTTTATTTCTATCATCATAAATAATATTGGCTTGGTTACATTCCCTTACCCCTTTTTCTATAAAAATCTTAGTAATGTTTAAATTTCGCTTTATTTCTAATTCTTTATTAAAACTTACCCAATATTTAACATTCATATTAAATAGATTACTTATGAAAATAAGCACCATACCTAAAACTGCAACGCTTATTATTACCTCTATTAATGAAAAGCCCTTTTCAGAAGATGATTTCATATTTAGTTTTTTACCTAATCTATATTTTGTTTTTAAGGAGTGGAGTTGTTTGGGTTTATTCATTATTATCTTTGAAATTTAATCCATGGATATCTTCAGTAGTTATTGGGATTTCATTGTAATATTGTGGCTCGTAGCTTATTAAATTAAAATAATATGAAGCCATATTATCCTTTAAATTTTCGCCTTCTTTTTTTATTTCTATAAAAATTTTGTATAACTCCTCCTTATTGCTTACTTCAGCTACAGTGTTTTCAACAGAATATTCATTTCCATTTTCTATATAAGCATATTTTCCGCTTTCTTTTATCGCAATACTTATATCTGTATTCATTTTAACTTTAACTTCCTCCATATTATTATGTAGAATATCTGACATAGCAAGCTGTATTGAATTAATGGAACTATTTTTACTAATATAACCTAACATAGTGAATATGGAGCCTATAAATATTATTAGAAAAGTAAACGTTATTATAACTTCTATAAGAGTTAATCCGTTTTTATTCATCTTTTCATATCAGCCTCCTACATAATTTCACCATATAATCTGTATCCTACCCGTCCCTATCAGTGTCCTTATTTCTACAGTTTTACTACCATTTGTTAAAACAAATTTTCCGAATTTTGTTACGCCATCTCTATTGTAAGTGATCCTTTCATGAGAATCTGATTTTATTTTAATTGACCTATCTAAATCACGTTCCAAAACTATTTTTCCACCACTCTGGTAATGTCTAACCCGATAAGATGTTTTTAGAAATTCAACTGCGTATTCTTTAGATTCATCTATACTTAGTTTTTGTGCTAATTGAAGAGCACTTTGTATTTCATATGCAGTGGTCTTTAACTTAAAGCTATTGATATGATGTATAGAACGTGGCAATGTAATGACTGAAACTAAAGATATAATTGCTATGGTAGTCACAAGCTCTACTAAAGTAAATCCTTTTCTGTTTTTAATAAAGACTTACACCTCCAATTATAATTTGTTAACTTTAGTCAATATTCTACATTCTATTTTACTTTCCTTTAATTTAATTCAATAAAATGCAATTTTTTACAAAAGCAAGCATATAGTGCCTGCTCAAACTGCATATTTCTAAATACTATTAATTGAAGCTTGTTTGGTACTACTATTTCCGGCTTCATCTACAGCCGTAACCTTAACTTTAAGATTCCCTATAGGCAAATTTTTTATTGTTACAGTAGTTATTGTAGATCTTCCATCACCATACATTTTAGTTTTTCCTTCTTTAGAAATACCACTTCCACTAGCGTAAATTTCTATTTTAAAATCAACAGTGTTTGACCAAGTATCATATATCTCCAAATCAAATTCTAACTTACCGTCTAAAGCCACGAAAGAATGGTAAGTGGTATGTAGATTAATGGTAGGTTTTGAATAATCAAGTAGGTAGTAAATAATTTTTGGATTACCCTCTATCCCATATTGATTTTTAGTTTTAATACGAACTTCCTTTATACCTTCAATATCATCAAATACTATTGGAATATTCCCTTGTCCATCATTAATCTTTATCCAATTAGACCAATTTTTATCTTCAATGCTGTAGTAAGAAACTTCATCTACGTTGGGCATTTTTGATACAAGCTTTGTATTTTTACTAGAAATAATATAAGGATCATATAGAGAGCCACTACCACTGTTAATTTTAGCTTTGTTTAAAAGGCTTCCATAACTACTTAATTCAGTAGATTGAGGGGTAATAATATTCGGATCCTGTGAGCTTTCACTAAAACTAATTTTAGCACTTGCTAAACCTTCACTTCCATTACTATCAATAACCTTTACATAAATCGTTTTTAATCCACTGTTATATCCAATAAAGAAATTTGAATAAAAAGATTGATATGAACTAAAATATCCACTTTCCCACTTTTGATTAGAAGGATTATATCCACTCCAGTTTTTATTGTCTAAAGAGAACTGAACCTTTAAATTATTAAGATCCATGCCTTGTCCTTTAACATCTAAATTTAAAGTAACGTAATTGCTTTGTGTAACAGCCTGTCCATAATTTATATTTAAAGCGACAATCATATTATTAGCAAATGATATATTAAATAAGGATATAGATATGATCGTCATGATTAATATAAAATATAGTTTTTTCTTTAGCATGTATAAAACCACCTTCTATCTACTATATCCATCCTTGGTCTAAGAAATATAATAGATAAGTAATCTCGGCGCGAGTAATATAATTTTGCTTACTATTATAACTCTTTGAACGTACATAGTGCTCATTTAGTATATTTTCAGCAACCGTATCCCATTTAAAGCTTGTTTTTCCTGTAATTCTTTGAATTATCCATTCTACTTCTTGATAGGTAATCGAAATATTTGGTCTAAAGGTGTTATCACTGTATCCACTAATATATCCTAAGGATACAGCCCTCGAAATAGAATTTGAATAAATTCCAAAAATCATACTATCTCTAAAGCTACTGTTATTTATATTTGCAGCTCCATAGTATTGCTCCCAGTTATACATATTATCTAAAATCTTTATAAATTCAGCCCTCGTTATACTTTGGTCCGGTCTGAAGGTTTTATCAGAGTATCCACTAATATACCCTCGTTTTAATAAAACCTCTGCTGCTTCCTCCGCCCAATGTCCTTTTATATCGTCTAAGGCTTCATAGCCTTCATCAATGAATACAGCATAGGTTCCTCCAGCATATTTATCATCCTTTATATCAGTAAAGATTTTATTACCATCTATTTTGCTATATAAATAAACCCATTCTCCATTCTTTAACTCATATATACCGCCATGGCTAGATCCGTAATATTGAAATTCTATTCTAATTGGTTTTTTTAAATTTACATAATTTATTAGATTTTTCATCTTTATATTGTAGCTGTGAGTTGCTGGCGTAATAGTCCCATATGAAGACAAATTAGAAATAGGAGTTTTTTCAATTGTTATAGCAGTTTCCTCATAAAAGGTACCTGGATCTATTTTTAACTTCATTGCTTTATTAAAACTATCAACTTCGCCACCTTTCATTGATACAAGAGTACTATTTAAATTGCCTTCTGCTACTTCTAAATTATTATTTTGAAAGCTAGAAACATATCCTTCTTTAAAGCTATCTTTATATCCTACTAAAAATCCTTCCTTGTATTCACTAGCTTCTCTATTTAAGTTATATGTATTAATTATTTCTAAGTCCGATGGTAAGTAAAATTTCCAGTCATTATTTCTTCCACTTATATAATCCAGCTTCCCCTGGTTTAATCCTGCTAATTTACCAATGGATCTACCGTGATTCAATCCATTTTCCTTTATTATTTTTTCACCTTCCACACTCGTTAATCTAAAAGAACTAGTATAATTTATCTTGTACTCATTTTTAAATCCTTTAATGAATGACTCCAAATAAGCATCATTATCCTTAGTCAAATTATAATCTTTAATTATAGTAGATTCTGAAGGTAACCATCGTTCCCAATCATTTGATCTATTATTATAAAAATCTCTTCTGCCATGGATTTCTCCAAGCAAAGCTCCAAAAAATTCACCTTGCTCTTTTCCTTCATTATGAGAATTCAATATAATATCAAAGCTTTCACTTCTAAAGGCTTCTTCATAGCCTTTTTTAAAGCCTTTTTGGAATTCTTCTAGGAAGATTATTCTATATTCATAGGTCTCCTTATTAAGATTATATTCATTAATAATATCTTTACCTGAAGGAAGAGCCTTTTCCCAATTGTTTTTCTTATTATTTAACGAATCTATATATCCTTGTAATTGTCCAAGGGTTCTTCCGAAATTTAAACCATAATTTATTTCTTTTGTTTGTTTATTGTTTTCCTCATCATCTTCTTCTATAGTAGTAGCAAAATAGTAAGATATTTCTTTTAAAGAATTACTGTTTAAATCAATAATTGAAGCTTCCTCTAAGGTCAGTATATACCTAGAACCAGCTACCATTTTATTTATGGGCTTTATTACTAATATATTACCATTGGTGCTTACATCAACTTTTTCTACCTTTGAACGATCCATATTAAACAGTTCAATATTTCCAGAACCAAATTTAATATTTTTATCAAAGGTGATAGTAATCGTCTGATCAATAGGTATGTTTGTATCGCTATTTTCTATATTTGAAAATATTATATTTGGGCTGCTGGCATTTAGTATATTAACAGTATCCTCTGCTACAGAAAGTAGGTTTGTATTCAATACAACAGAAAAAAACATTGTTAAAGCTACCATTCGTACTATCTTTTTATTCATGTAGCATCCCCCTTTTTTTAATCTGTAGCTTTGGAATAATCAGTGTTTTTCCTGGTTTAAGATCGGAATTACTTCTAATACCATTATAGGTTTTAATAATATCTTGTTTAGATACATCGTTATAAAAGGCTTTACTAATAATAGCTAAGGTATCCCCTATTTGAACATCATAAAACTGATAATTACCATGAACTATGCTACTCCTATTATCAATAGCATCTAAGGGATAATAGCTCTCTAAAGAATCAAATAGCACTGTACCTTTACCATGATTTGAAGAATCTATATCAAGGATTATGCCTTCTATTTGTATAGGATATATAGTATCATCTTTAGGTGCCTGGACCTTCAAATGATTCCATCCAATCCAATCGATCTCTACAGTTAAAGTTAGATCCAGCATTTCTCCATATTTATTTTTTACTGTAATTTTCACTGACTCTTTAGTTGCATCGTATGAATATAGCCATAAACCAATACTTTCAGCAGGATTAGTAATAATAATCTTACTTTTATTGAAATTAATATTGATACGCTTTTTTTCTTGTATCGGTGGAAAACTGTAGTATAATCCCAATGATTTCTGTCCATGCTTTGAATTTTCACTTAACATTACTTCCCCTTGAATACTTAAATGAGAAGGAATAAAGTCCACTATGATATTTTCAAAACTTTCTAAAATAGTCCTAGTATTGTTAAAGTCAATTTCAATACCAGATAAATCTACTTCTTCATAATTTTCATCAGTAATAAAATAATCAACTTCAAATGACTGAAAAGGCTCATCATTTACTTGACTACTATCAAAGAGAAACTTTGGAGTGTTGTTCTCTGTACCAACAAAATCAGACAAACTATAAAAATCTAATAATATACTGCCATATAAAATTTTATCTTCATTTGTTTTTATATCTAGGTTCTGTATAATAATTTTACGATCGTAATTACGAACTTTTTCTAAAAACAATAATAAAGATGAATATTCACCCTCATAGGGAAGTATAATGGATACAACTTCTAATTGACTTTCTTCAATAGTTTCCATTCTATGGGGTGAAAAGGATATGTTTTGTATTAGTAGATTAGTCCCTTCCAAGAGTTCATTTACCAATAAAATGAGTTGTGATTGGTCCGTTTTTGAAAAAATTTTTTTAGATAACTCCTCTAATTCATGGCTTGTATTTGTAATTTTACGGTCAACATCATTCTGTGAATAAATAATAGTTTCTATTTTTTTAAATTCACTTTCGTAATGCCTTCTATCTTGTTGCTTTGCATTTAAAGTAGTTACCTGGTAGGATAGAATAAACTTGTAATATCCCCAAAGTAATAAAAGAATACCCAAAACTAATAAAAGCTTTTTTTCTCTACTCGTTAACTTCATTTTGCTTCTCACCCTTTATAGTGAAAGTAATTGAAAAATGGTATAACCCCTCATCTAACCATATATTTGGTATAAAGATTTCATCAAAGTCATCTATTTCTCTTAAATTAGTTTCAAACTGAGCAATCGCTATATTATTAATTGCTGACCCTTGTATCTGAATTTGGGTTGGTAGAAGACTGATTGACTGAAAAAAAACATCCATTGGAACTCTGTTAATTATGGTTTTTAATAACAAATCATTTACAATATCTTTATCTTTTAAAATTTGATCAGTATTTTTCAACAATTCAAGTTCTGTTTCTATTTGCTTTGTCTGTTGTATCTTTTCTTCAACAATATTTAACCGCTCATAAGTATCGTTAGATTCCAGATTTACTTTCATAGCTGCAATCTCTTTTCCTAGACTATTTATTTTAAAAATATTAATTAAAGGATAAATAATTAATCCTAAAACTAAAATAGAAACAAGAGAATATACAGTGAACTTGGTATATCTTGAGTTTTTTTTATTTTCTAAATAAGGTTCAAAAAAGTTGAAATCTCTCATACCTTCTCCTCCTACCTTCTAATAAGTGACCCTATAGCATTCATATAGCTTGATATATCTGTTCCTTCTAAATCATTATTAAGTTTTACATTAGCCAAACTACTTATTTTAGAGGTAGGTATATTAAAAAATTCTTGAATGTAGTTTGAAATACCATCCATATTTGAACTTCCACCGTATATATAAATGTTGTCAATCGTATTGCCAGTACTTCTAGAGGTATAGTATCTAAAAATCTTTTCAATCTCATTTAGCCAAGCAGACACTGTATCTTTCACTTCATTTGCCAACATAGACCCACACTTTGGATCAGAAGCATGGTTTATATTTCTTTTTTCTATTTTTTTCTTTTCTACTTCACTTAATGAACGATTAAACTGATTCCCTATGTTTATATCAAAATCCATCCATCCATTATTTAATAACCGATTAAATTTAAATTGTCCTTTATTAATGATCGTAATATTTATAAATCGATAACCTATGTCTATTACTGCAACAGTTCGATCCTCTAGAGAATAGCTGCCATTAATTATTGTATTTAATGATAATAGCTTATACACTGAATTTGAATGAATATCTAAATATCCAGGAGTTAACTCTAACTCCTGAGCTAAGGTTAAATAGTTCTCAATAATTACTTTTGGGAGTGCCACTAATAAAGCATTTATTCTCTTTATATCATCTTCTATAAACTCATCTAATATTTTATATTGTAAGATGTATTTGTCCATTTCAATAGGTAGATATTGTTCTGCCTCAAAGCCTATTATTTGCTTTAACTCTTGGGGTTTGGTCCATGGTAATATGAATTCCCTATTAATTATATTTGTACTTTCTAAAGTAAAAGTTAGCATTTTGGCCTTAATATTTTCTTTTTTAAAAATTGTACTTATAGATTCTTTAATTTTTTCTTTATTGATAATTTGTCCATCATAAAATGAATCGGAGGGTGTAGAAATTTGTATCATTTTATAAATTTGAATTGTATTTAGATTACATCTACCTTCTATTATTTTTATAGTAGATGCGCCTATATCCATAGCAACTATATTTTTCTCTATTAAATTAGATAAATATTTTTTCATGATCTCCCTCCTACATTAACTTCTTTCCAATCTCTAATTTCTCATCTTATATTAAATGGTTTTAAAATAGGGGAAAAACAGGTATAGAATATTTTTCTTAATAACTAAAAATAATAAAACCACTTCAAGTATACTTCTAATATTGGATTGTAATAAAGCATAGTAATTAATACTGAAATTCCAATAAATGGTCCAAAAGGAATCGTTTCTTTTCTGCTCTTCTTTTTAAGCAGTAGTAAAGGTATAGAAAAGAAAGCACCAATAAAAAAAGATAATAAAGTAACCATTATTATTTTTTGTATTCCGAGATAAAGTCCTAACATTCCCATTAGCTTTATATCTCCACCACCCATGCCACCATTAGAAACTATTGCTATTAATAAAAAAAATCCTCCACCTATAAGAAATCCTAAAATACTGTTGAAAAAGGAAACTTCCAATCCTAAAGCCAATGGAAATATAAATCTATATCCTATACTAATTAATAAACCAAATAACACGATCCCGTTCGGTATGATTTTATATTTATAATCTATTCCACTAATAACAATCAGTAAGCTTCCTAAAATAAAATTAAATAAAGAATCGATAGAGTAGCCAAAGCTAATAAATACCAATATATAAATTATTCCATTTAAAAGTTCGATAAAAGGATATTGGAGAGATATTTTCTCCCCACAATATTTGCATTTTCCTTTGTAAAACAAGTAGCTTAAAACAGGTATTAAATCCTTAGGTCTTAGCTTTGTTTTACAATTTGTACAATGAGATGGAGGAAAAGCAATCGATTTATTGATAGGTATTCGATAAATACATACGTTTAGAAAAGAACCTACTAACAGTGCTAAAATAAATATTAAAATTAAATTAGGCATTTTTTCCTCCTTTATAATTTATTTTAGAATTAGATTGTTTTTTACATTAAATAATTGATTGATTAAAAGCAAATCTAACAAACCAATAAATGTATACTCAATTAGACTTTCCACTTATTTATTATGGAATTTGCGCTGGTTCAACAGTTATTAAACCATTTTTGTCTATTGTAACCTTATATTTATGATCCTTGTTTGTTATTTCAGTATCACTTAATTTAACTCCTTCTGGCACTTTGGGCCATTCTGTCATGTACTTACCCCACATGTTATTTGGTGTTGAATTATCAAAGACATCAATAATGGAAGGTTTAGCATTACTATTCGGTTCCCAGCTAAAATTACTAGCTGGAACACCATACTCAGCTAAATACATATTCGCTACACTTTCCAAGGTTCTAACATTAGCATTATGTGTACCTTTAGAAGCATCAGAGCGAAAGCTATTCATCTTTGGTACTGCAATCATGGCTAAAACTCCTAAAATTGCAATTACTACAATTAACTCAACCAATGTAAAGCCACTCTTATTTTTAATGTCTTTTTTTAAAAGTTTAATCATCTAACTTCCCCCATTCCCTATAAACTACTTATAATCAAATCCTACTGTCCATATTTGCAACTCACATCGTAATAGAATTGTGTTCATGTTTCTTTATATAGCTATTGTATTAAACATGTCAAACATAGGTAGCATCATTGAAATTACTATAAATCCAATTACTATTGCCATAGCAACAATCATTAGTGGTTCTATCATAGTTGTTAGTTTCTGAAGTAGAGCTTCTAGTTCATCATCGTATAAACCAGCTGTTTTATCTAATATTTGTTCTAAAGACCCGGACTCTTCACCTATTTGTATCATTGATATAACCTT
>JAEWHG010000042.1 GCA_023387935.1 Bacillota bacterium | reverse complement strand
TAAAAGATGTAGATAATGTGTTTGGACTGCATGTATCATCAGGCTTAGATACTGGTAAGGTAACAGTAACACCTGGACCTATTGCAGCATCCTGTGATTACTTTAAAGTAAAGATTATAGGAAAAAGTAGCCACGTTTCAAAGCCACATACTGGAATTGATGCACTATATATTGCATCTCAAGTAGTAGTTAATCTTCAAGCAATAGTTGCAAGGCAAACAGACCCTGTAGATCCTGTTGTAGTTGGGATTGGTGTTTTAAACTCAGGGACTAGATATAATATTATTGCAAACGAAGCAACTTTAGAAGGAACATTTAGAACCTTTAGTTTTGAAACAAGAGATAAAACACAGGAATCTATTGAAAAAATAACCCAATCTATTGCCAGTGCATATGGGGCAGAAGTAGAAATTGAATTTCGATCTTACTCTAGTCCAGTTATAAATGATGAAGCTTCTGCATTGTTTGCAACTGAAGTAGCAAAGTCTATATTAGGGGAACAAAATGTTATAACTAATCAAGAAAAAAGTCTCGGAGCAGATGATTTTGCAGAATTGCAAGCAGAGGTTCCTGGAGTATATGTAAATGTTGGAACAAGAAATCCAGAAGATGAAGATACACAGTTTCCTCATCATAATGGAAGATTTAATATTGATGAAAGAGGGCTTTTAATATCAACAGAGTTTTATGTATCCTATGCACTTAAATATCTAAATAGCGAGGCATAAATATAAAAATATTAAGGCAGAACATAAAAAATATAGAAATATTGATTAAGTATTTTTAACGAATATATCAATGAGAAACCTATAGACTAGATACTAAAGCAATAGTATTTAGTTTTATAGGTTTTTTCTAATTTATGCATTTGTATATGTATACAAAATCCGTTATAATATTAATATTATTTAGAAATAGAGAAGGGTGAAAAAATGTCAAATTTAATAGGAAAATGCACTTTGTTAAAGCAAGCTTCTGGTTCATTAGGTGCTGTATCTACAAGTTCTAAAAATAATGCATTAAACTTAGTGGTAGAGAGCTTAAAGAAAAATGCAGAATATATACTCTCTGAGAATAATAAGGATGTGGAAGCTGCAAGGGCTAAGGGTACAAAGGAAAGTCTTATTGACCGTCTTAGATTAAACGAAGATAGAATTGAGGGAATGATTGACAGTATTAATACTATTATTAAGCTGAAGGATCCTATATGGAGAAGTAATGATGTTTGGACATTGGAGAACGGACTAACAATTAACAAAATGACTGTACCATTAGGGGTTATCGGAATTATATATGAGTCAAGACCTAATGTTACTGTAGATGCATTTTCATTAGCACTAAAAAGTGGTAACTGTATTTTATTAAGAGGTAGTTCTTCTGCAATTAACTCTAACAAAGCCTTAGTTAAGGCGATCAAAGAAGGTTTAAGGTTAAGTGACATAAGCGAAGATGTCATTCAGCTTATAGAGGATACGGATAGAAGCATTGTTAAGGAAATGCTAACATTAAACGAGTATATTGATGTGATTATTCCTAGAGGTGGGGCTGATTTGATTCGTTTCGTAGTAGATAATGCTACCGTTCCTACTATAGAAACTGGAATTGGAAACTGTCACATTTATGTAGATGAGTCAGCAAATCTTGAAAATGCTGTTAATATTATTACTAATGCAAAAGTGCAAAGACCAGGCGTATGCAATGCTTGTGAAACTACACTAGTTCATGAGAGCATAGCATCTCAGTTTTTACCAATGCTGTATGCAGCTTTGAGTGATAAAGTTGAAATTAGAGGATGTAATAAAACAAAAGAATTCATAAATTCAAAAGAGGCGGTAGATCGTGATTGGGCGGAAGAATATCTTGATTATATTCTTGCTGTTAAGGTTGTGTCTGATATAGATGAAGCAATAGAACATATACAAAAGTACGGTAGCAAGCATTCAGAAGCAATTATTACTGAAAACTTTACGAATGCCAATTACTTTTTAAGAAGAGTAGATGCTGCAGCAGTGTATGTAAATGCCTCAACTCGTTTTACAGATGGTGGTGCTTTTGGATTTGGTGGGGAAATGGGTATCAGCACTCAGAAAATCCATGCTAGAGGACCAATGGGTCTAAATGAATTAGTTACAGTAAAATACACCATTATAGGGAACGGACAAATTAGAGAATAGGGGGTGTATAGCATATGCTATCGGAAACTATGAAAAAAAGCAGAAAAATTGTAATTAAAATTGGTAGCAATACACTTTCCAATGAGGATGGAACTATAAATCATGATTTTACAGAGGAATTATGTAAGCAAGTATCTTTTCTAATGAACCAAGGAAAGCAGGTAGTTATTGTTACTTCAGGAGCAAGAATTGCTGGTATTAGTAGAACGGATAAATGGTCTAGAAAAGAAGATATGAACTATAAACAGGCCTTATGTGCAATTGGGCAAGTAGAGCTAATGTCTGCTTATAATAGTCATTTTTCAGATCATGGAATATTTATAGGCCAGCTACTCTTAACAAAAGAAGACTTCTTTGACAAAACTAGGACTTTAAATATAAGAAACACATTATTTACTTTGGTGGATGAAGGTATTGTACCAATTATTAATGAAAATGACACAGTAAGTGTTGAGCAAATAAAAATAGGGGATAACGATACTTTGGCTGCATATACAGCCAGCCTGTGGAATGCAGATCTATTAATACTTTTAAGTGATATAGATGGTATCTATGATAAAAATCCTAAAGAGTATGAAGATGCAAAATTACTAGAGCAGGTAAGGAATATTGATAGCATGCTTGGAGAAATAGAAATAGGAACATCCAACTCCTTTGGAACAGGCGGAATTACAACAAAAGTAGAGGCAGCAAGAATTGTAAATCGTTATGGTATTCCTATGATATTAGCTAATGGAAAAACTCAAGACATATTAATGAAACTGTACAATGATGAAACTAAGGCAACGATCTTTTGGGCAGAATAAAATAAATGAACGAGCGATTTTATATGCAGAATAAAGAGGTGGAATAAATGGATAAAAAAATAGGATTTATTGGTGCGGGAAATATGGCGTCCACAATAATAGATGGACTAACTAATAACTTCGAAGGAATAAATAATAATATATATGTTACGAATAGATCGAGACAAAAGGTTGAAAAATTATGTGATAGGTTAAATATAAATCTTTGCGAAGATAATACTATCTTAGCTAAGATTTGCAATATTATATTTTTAGCCATTAAACCAGATATGTACGGACTGGTTTTAAATGAAATAGCGCCATATGTACAGGAGGATACAATAATAATTTCATTAGCAGCTGGAATAACTATAAAAAGTATAGAAGGTTATTTTAAATGTCCAATGAAAATAATTAGAATTATGCCTAATATTCCAGTTACTGTTGGTGAAGGAATGATTGCCTTAAGTACAAATAAAAATGTAACAACAGAAGAAACTAATTTAGCTATAGAGTTATTAAGCTGTACTGGTAAAGTAGATAAAATAGAAGAATATATGATCGATGCAGTAACTACCATAAGTGGATGCGCACCAGCATTTATTGCAATGTTTGTAGAAGCATTAGCAGATGGAAGTGTTCTTCAGGGGATGCCAAGGGATAAAGCATATATTTATGCTGCACAAACATTAATTGGAACGGGTAAGATGATGCTTGAAAAAGGAATACATCCAGGGGAGTTAAAGGATATCGTTTCATCTCCTGGTGGCGTTACTATAGAAGGTGTTTATTCTTTAGAAAAGAATGGTTTCAGAAGAATTCTTATGGAAGCTGTAGAAGCTTGTGACGGAAAGATGAAGTTAATGGGCGGTAAAAAAGGTT
>JAEWHG010000024.1 GCA_023387935.1 Bacillota bacterium | reverse complement strand
TTACCTTTTTTCTTTTCATCTATTACAGGAACAAAAATAAAATTTAATATTCCATTCTTAACTACACTTATTAAATTAATAAGTTGATTTTTAAATTTAATTCCAACAGATAAAAGAGATATTTTTGTATGTAGAATTAAAGATACAAGCAATAAAGTGAATATTATAATATATGTAATAGTAACACCAAATAGATTTACAAATAATTTTGCTATGCTTGTACCAACAATTCCTCCTCCGACTCCTTGTGTCCCTAAATTAAATACTTGCTTTAACCATTCAACCATATTAGTAGAGGAGATACTATTAATAGTATCAATAATTCTTAGTGATTTGAATATTGTTATAGAAGTGAAAATTAATATATAAAACAATATTGTTCTTTTTTCTTTTAATACAGATTTATTAATAAAAACAAAAACACCATATAATATCAATAAATAAGGCAAAACAACTATAGAGCTAGAGAATAATCCCATTAAAGTATATTTTATAAGTTCTCCTACTCTTCCTACACTATTTCCTTGTATACTTACTAATAAGATTAAGCCAATGGCTATAGTGAAAATACCGTATATTTCATTGTTAAACTGTTTTTTTGCAATCCCTATATTGCCACTTTGTGTCTTGCTACGCTTTCTGCTCATATCTATCACTCCATTAATAATTTAATAAAATTAGTGCATCTATAGAAATAAAATATTAAAATAATAACATTAATGTTTATAATATTTTTTTATAACTTAGCCTAATAATATATTCTACACTAAATCTTCAAAACCTACAAACATTCTGATAAAAGTAAAAAAGTTTCAAGTGTTATTCACTATTCTTTTATAAAAAAAATAATAGGTAGCATAAGTACACTTCCTATTATAATTCAGTTTGGGTAAATTTTAAATCTCTACTTATTATTTTTTATTAAATCATTTAATTTTGATATAGCCTTATTTAGACCACCAACTTCATCTATTAAGCCAAGTTCAACGGCTTCTGCTCCAATTAAGATTGTTCCCACATCATTTGCTAACTCATCAGTAGCATTCATTAATCGAGTGAAAGTATCCCTTTCCATATTCGAAGTTCGCAAAACAAAATTTACTATTCTCTCTTGCATTTTAAGAAAATACTTAAAAGTTTGAGGGATCCCAATTACTAGTCCATTCATTCTTATTGGATGAATAGTCATTGTAGCAGTAGGAGCAATAAATGAATAATCACCAGCAGTTGCCAAAGGTACTCCTATGCTATGACCACCACCTATTACTAAGGTCACAGTAGGCTTGGACAAACTACATATTAATTCAGAAATTGCTAGGCCAGCTTCCACATCTCCACCCACAGTATTTAAAATGACTAATAATCCTTCAATACTTGAATTTTCTTCAACTGCTACTAATTGAGGGATTATATGTTCATATTTTGTTGATTTGCTTTGAGGAGGTGCAACCATATGGCCTTCAATTTGGCCTATAATGCTTATTGTGTGGATACCTTTACTAGCTTTGGGCAAATTATTCGTTCCAAATTCTTGTATAGATTCTATCTGTTTATCAATTTCTTCTCCTTTGTTTGTAGGCTTTTCATTTTTCAACATCATTTCTTCCTTCGTAAATCTATCCATTATTTTTTCCTCTCCTATGTTAGTGCATTTTTATAAAATATCAATCACTATATATTGCGTTAAAAATATGTGAGTATTCTTTCTCTCATCATTATTTTTACCTGTTTTGCCACATCTATTCTTAAATATCACTAATACTTTTTCCTATAGTCACTTTCTAATTCGATTATTATCATATCATTACCTATTTTTTTTATAGCATCCCAAGGAATTTCAGTTAAATAATTGCTTGAAAAAAAACTAAAAAAACCTTTTGATTCGGGTATTAATAAAGCATGTATTTTTCCAGTCTTTTCATCAATCAATAAATCGGATTCAGCAATAATACCCAATCTGCTTCCATCGCACAAGTTCACAATTTCTTTTCCTCCAATAGTACTTAGACGCATAATAATTCCTCCTATTATTTTTAAGCATAGATGTGACAGTGAATAGATTTTAAATATGTTTTTAGATAAATATATAATCGTTTATTAATATATTTATATTTGGGATTACACTTTTTATTCTATTTTTTTATTATCATTTATGATAATGTTTGTTATGATATTATGCGCATAAAAATAGCCCCTAAGGGCTAACTAAAATTTATTGATTGATTTTATTTGTTCTCTCTTACCTACAGCTGTTACAGCTACTTCTTCAAAATTAAATATTTTTTTAATAACAGTATTGATATCAGCTAACTGTACAGAATCAATTTTATCTAAAATTTCCTTAGGAGTGTATATTTTATTCAACAATAGTTCTGATTTACCTATAGAACTCATCCTACCACTAGTGCTTTCTAAACCAAGTATATAATTACCCTTTAGTTGCTCTTTTGATTTAGTTACCTCTTCTTCGCTTAAGGAGTTCTCTATTATATCATTGATTTCGGAATAAATTAGACTTATTACTTCTTCTATTTGATTAGGATTAGTACCTGCATAGATCACTAAGCTACCTCCATTTTTATATATAGAAGGATAGGAGTATATTGAATAAGCTAATCCTCTTTCTTCACGTATACTTTGAAATAGTCTAGAACTCATACTTCCACCTAGTATATTGTTAAGTACTAGCAATGGGTATGTGTATTTATTATCTAATTCCAATCCTTTAAATCCTATACATATATGAGACTGTTCAATATCCTTATTCTTATAAATCTTTTCAAAATTAAAATCAATTGGTGTATTGTCTTTCTTTAAATTTTTGTTCATATTCCAAATAGAAAATTTACTGTTTATTGCTTCTAATAATAATTTTTCATCAAAGTTACCTGCAACAGATAATACTGCATTATTAGCTACATAGTATTCCTGCATATACTTATTAATCATTTCTCTATCAATAGCACTGAGGGTATCCTTTGTTCCTAAAATAGGCATCCCTACAGAATTATTTTTAAATAAAGTTTGTGTTAAAATATCATGTACTAAATCTTCTGGAGAATCTTCGTACATGCTGATTTCTTCTAATATTACGCTTCTTTCCTTTTCTATCTCTATTGGATCGAATTTAGAATTAAATAACATATCGGATAATAAATCAATTGCTAAATCGTAATGACTATCTAAAACCTTAGTATAGTAACAGGTGCATTCTTTACTTGTAAAAGCATTTATTTGCCCACCTATCCCATCTATAGTTTCAGCTATATCTTTCGCTGTTCTTTTATTCGTACCTTTAAATAACATATGTTCTATAAAATGTGATATTCCATTATTCATAGGATTTTCATTCTTTGAACCTGCTTCAATCCAAACTCCTATGGAAATCGATTTTACATAAGGTATATGTTCTGTTACGACTCTTAATCCATTTTCTAAAGTATATCTTTTATACATTTCTTCCTCCTAGATTTCATTTTCATATCCATTATAATTTACCTATTATAACTATGCAAGCCTATTCCCCTAGTATATCACTAACTCTGCCAATTTCTAATCCTTTTTCTCTTAAAGCGTTGATTAAATCTGGCAAAGCTTTTGCAGTTTCAGGCATTGGATGCATTAATACTATAGCTCCATTAAAGTTTTCTTTTTTCAATACCCTATCTATAATAATATCTTTTGTACTTCCTGCTCTCCAATCTATAGTATCAATAGTCCATAATATTGTTTTATATCCTAATTTATTCGATGCAATCAAAGTGTTTTCATTATAAGAACCAGAAGGCGGCGCAAAGAAAGTGATGTTTTTATTCGTATGCTTAGATAATATTTCATGTGCTTTGCGTATCTGCTCTTCATTTTTCTCGAATGATAAAGATCCATAATCTAGGTGCTCATATCCATGACTCCCAATTTCATGGCCAGCATCTACTATATTTTGCATTAAATCTGGAAATTTTTCAGCCCATCTTCCAGTTATAAAAAAAGTTATTTTTATATCTTCTTTTTCCAATGTCTCTAATATATCTGGTAATACTTCATTTCCCCAATCAACGTTACATGTGAAGGCTATGTGCTTACTATTTGGATTACCTTTATCTATAGGTTTTATTTCTGCATTGCTAAAGTTATGAAACACTTCCTCATTTTTATTATTTAATAATACTAAGCCTATTATAACCATAAGTATAATTAAAATTACTAATGTTGCTAGTCTTGCAAACTTTTTATTTATAATAATTACCATAATCTACCTCCTATATAAATTCAGATTTTGATAATATATTATTCGAAAATAAATTACTTATGCCCTTAATATTACTAAATATACAAATAATGAATACTTTTAATGTCTCAATAAAAAAAAGCTTCTAAAGAAGCCTTATAATGAAGCTTTTTATGAAATCTATAAACAGAAAGTTCTTATTTAAGAAATCTGTTATAATAGAGCTTTCTGTTTATAGATTATAAATAGACTATAAAAAAACATAAACCTAGCTTGGTTTATGCTTTCTGGTGTTCCTCTTGTTTTTTGTCGTTTTCTTTAGGTAGTAGAACTTTTCTAGATAGATTTACTTTTCCTTGTTGGTCTATTTCCATAACTTTAACTTCTATCTCATCACCTACTGCTAATACATCTTCTACTTTGTTTATTCTTTCGTGAGAAATATTAGATATATGTACCAACCCTTCTTTACCAGGAAGAATCTCTACAAATGCTCCAAAGTTCATAATTTTTATAACCTTACCCTTGAATATATCCCCTACTTCAGGATCACGAACTATATTTTCTATTATTTTAAGAGCAAGTTCTCCTGCTTCTTGTGTTTGAGCAGCTATAAATATAGTACCATCATTTTCTATATCTATTTTAACACCTGTGTCTTCAATAATTTTATTAATAGTTTTTCCACCTGAACCTATAACTTCCCTAATTTTATCTGGGTGTATTTTCATTTTTAACATTCTAGGTGCATATGGAGATAATTCAGGTCTTGGTGAGTCAATTACTTCCTTCATCTTATCTAAAATATGTAGTCTACCAACTCTAGCTTGCTCTAGGGCATCTCTTAATATTGGTTCATCAATTCCTTTAATTTTAATATCCATCTGAATAGCAGTAATTCCTTTAGAAGTTCCTGCAACTTTGAAATCCATATCGCCTAGATGATCCTCCATACCTTGTATATCGGATAAAATAGCTACTGAATCATCTTCTTTAACTAATCCCATAGCAATACCGGCTACCATATCCTTTAGAGGCACTCCTGCATCTAGTAAAGATAATGTACTACCACATACACTTGCTTGTGATGAAGATCCATTAGAAGCTAAAACCTCCGAAACAACACGAATAGCATATGGGAAATCATCTTGCGAAGGTATCATTGGTTCTAGAGCTCTTTCTGCTAAAGCACCGTGACCAATTTCACGTCTTCCCGGACTTCTTAAAAATCTAGTTTCACCTACACTATATGGTGGGAAATTATAATGATGCATATATCTTTTAAACTCTTCTTTACCAAGTCCATCAAGAATCTGTACATCCCCTATTGCACCAAGAGTTACTATGGATAATACCTGAGTTTGGCCTCTAGTAAATAATCCAGAACCATGTGTCTTAGGAAGTAAATCAACTTCACAGGATATAGGTCTAATTTCATCATGCTCTCTATCATCAGGTCTTACCCTATCATAAAGTATTAAATTTCTAGTCTCTTCTTTCAGAATTGAATCTAGTATAGAGTTTATTTGCTTTACATCCAAGTTTTCTTCATATTTATCATAAAAATAATTTAATGTATCTTCTTTCGCTAAATCTATTTTTTCATTTCGTTCTAATTTTTCTTTTGTTCTAATTGCATCAGAGATTTTAGAAGTTGCATACGCTCTCACTTCAGAATCAAAATCTTCATCAACTTCAAAAACTATAACTTCTTGTTTTTCTTTGCCAACCTCCGCTACAATTTCTTCAATAAATGAAATAATATTCTTGATTTCTTCATGAGCGAATAAAATTGACTCTAGCATTTGTGCCTCAGTTATTTCATTAGCACCTGCTTCAATCATCATTACAGCATCTTTTGTACCAGATACAACAAGATCAAGTTGGCTAAGCTCCTTTTCTTCACTTGTAGGATTAATTACCAATTTGCCATCTACTAATCCAACATGTACAGAAGCTGTAGGACCTTGAAATGGAATATCAGAAATTGATAAAGCTATGGAAGATCCTATCATAGCAACAATATCTGGACTACAATCCATATCTACAGACAATACTGTTGCAATTATCTGTACATCATTTCTATATCCTTTTGGAAATAGAGGTCTAATTGGGCGATCTATTAATCTAGAAGTTAATATAGCATTCTCGGTAGGTCTACCCTCTCTCTTAATAAAACCTCCAGGAATCTTTCCAGCTGCATACATTTTTTCCTCATAATCCACACTTAAAGGGAAAAAATCGATCCCTTCTCTCGGAGCTTTTGAAGCACACGCATTAACTAAGACAGCAGTTTTACCATACTTTAGAAGGCATGAGCCGTTAGAAAGTTGTGCTAATTTTCCAACTTCCACTTCTAAAGTTCTTCCAGCAATCTCTTTTTTAAACACTTTAACCATCGTTTATTATCCTCCCTTCATTTGTATACTATTTTCTACAACACTAATATTATTTCCTTCAAAAGTTAAAAAATCCCTATAAAATTATAAAAGAAAAAGCCATCATGGCTTCATAAAACAAAGATAAAATTTGTTCGTTTGTACTTACAAACATTCCGTCGCACTTAGCTCTAAGCTTTGCTTAGAATGTCAAGTGCTTGAAACTAAATAATAGAGCGGGATTTCCCGCTCTTTATTATTTTCTTAATCCTAATTTTGCGATTATTTCTCTGTAGCCTTCAATATTTCTATCTTTAAGATAGTTTAAAAGGTTTCTTCTTTTACCAACCATTTTTAAAAGTCCTCTTCTAGAATGGTGGTCTTTTTTATGAGTTTTTAAATGCTCGTTTAAATGATTAATTCTTTCAGTTAATAGCGCAATTTGCACTTCTGGAGAACCAGTATCATTCTCATGAGTTTTAAAAGTATCAATGATTGATTTTTTGTTTTCTAGTGACATTATTTCACCTCCTCAAAGTATATCCCCTAATTCTAAGTATATGTCGGTGACTCAAAGTACTGAGAATAGGTTCTTTAGACAACTATTATTCTAACATAATTACTTATAATTGTAAATAAGTATTTATATGATCTGCATCTTTCTTAATTTGATCAATTAACTCTTCTACATTTTTGAACGTAATCTGCTCTCTCAACTTTTTAATAAATTCTAATTCAATATAATGATCGTATATATTCTCATTAAAATCAATTATAAATGTTTCAACGGAAACACCATTTTTACCAAAGGTTGGGTTTGTTCCAACACTAGTAGCGCCTTTATAAATGGAACCATTAATTTTCACATAGGTAGCGTATACCCCTTCATTAGGAACCAAATGAGAAGATTCTATTAGCATGTTCGCAGTAGGATACCCCATTTTGTTTCCTATGCCTTTACCATTAACTACGCGACTATGAATAGAGTATGGTCTTCCCAAAAATGTATTCGCATTTTCAATATCCCCATTTTTTATATATTCTCGTATTATCGAACTACCAACCTTAACATTTTCTATAGTTACAGGTCCAATGACATGAACTGTGAATCCATATTTACTTCCCATTTCTCTTAAAAATGCTACATTCCCTTGACCCTTATATCCAAAGCTATAATCAAATCCAACAACAACGATCTTACAATTCAACTTATCTATTAAAACATTTTTTACGAAGTCTTCTGGGCTTAGTGCCATAAAATCTTTGTTAAACTCTTCTAGATAAACGAGTTCAACACCTAAAGAATCAAGGATTTTTTTCTTCATATCAATATTTGTAATCTGAGGTGGCCCATCTTTTCCTGTAATAACTGATAATGGATGATTGCCAAATGTATATACACATGATTCAAAATTATTTGCTTTACACTCTTTAATTAAAGCTGTTATTAATTTTTGATGACCAATATGAACGCCATCGAAGTTTCCTAATGCAACTCCTCTAAATACATTTTTATTTAATTGATTATATCCTTCAAGTGTTTTCATATTTACTCCCTTTCAAACAAAAGCCTTAAAAATTTGATATAATGCTGTCCGTTATCATCACATTTAACAATTCCAAAACCAACAAACTGTTCTTCTAAATAAATTCGCACTTCTGTTCCTAATAATAAGTCCAAATTAGAATACAAGTAACTTGAAAAAATTCTACCACCATTCAACACTTGTTTACTGTATGAAGATTTTGCAATAATTTTTGGCATATGTTCAAGAGGGTAATCTAAAGGTAATAGTATGTCCTTAACATCTTCCGTTTCCTGTAGTTCTTCTATTGTAATAGATGTATTTAGGTTAAAGCCACTGGACTCCGTTCTTAGAAGAAATGACATTACTCCACCACAGCCTAATGCTTCACCGATATCTTTACATAAAGTTCGTATATAAGTGCCCTTAGAGCATAAAACATCAAAAATTACTTTTTTATCATAATATTCAATGATATCTATACTATAGATTGTTACTTTTCTAGATGCTCTCTCTACTTCAATACCTTGTCTTGCTAATTCGTACAGTTTTTTTCCCTTAACCTTTAGTGCAGAATACATAGGCGGAATTTGATCATAAGTTCCTACAAAGCTTAATATAGCATCCTCTACTTCAGCTTTTGAACATAACACTTCATTTTGCTTTATAATTTCTCCATAAATATCCTCTGTATCTGTTTCTAGCCCTAATGTTAATTCAGCACGATATTTTTTTTTGCCATCAAGTAAGAATTGAGATATTTTTGTAGCCTGTCCAACACAAATAGGTAGAACACCTGAAGCATTTGGGTCCAATGTTCCAGTGTGTCCTACCTTTTTAATATTCATTTTTTTTCTAACAACAGATACAACATCGTGGGATGTCATGCCTGGTGGTTTTAAAATATTTAAAATACCATTCAAATAGATCACCGTCTTATAAATTGTTTTGCTTTTTCAATTACTAATAATTTAGCTTCATCTAATGAAGAACTTAATGTGGCTCCAGAGGCTTTTTTGTGTCCGCCTCCATTGAATAATTGTGCCAAAGCTCTAACATCTACATCATCATGCTTTGATCTAAAACTAAGTTTAACTTTATTATCACTTTCTTCTCTTAAAGTCACTGCTATATCTATACCATCTATATCTCTTCCATAGTTTACAATTCCTTCAATTTCGTTGTAAGATATTTCAAATTTGTTCAATAACATTGATGGGATTGTAAATATTGCAAGACGGCCATCAAGGTCTATTTCCATATTTGATAAGCAATATCCTAAAAATTTAAGGCTATTTATAGATTTCTTCTGATAAAGATGATACATTATTTCCTGCTTATCTACATTAAGTTTTATTAATTCTGCCGCTACTAGATGGGTTTTATCAGTAGCATTATCATACATAAAGTTTCCACTATCCGTTACAATACCCGTATATATGCAGGTAGCAATATCTTTATCTATTATTAGTCCCATATCCCTAATAATAGAATAAACCATTTCGCATGTAGATGATGCGTTTATATCTATAATATTAATATCCCCAAACTTAGGATTGCTTATATGGTGATCTATATTAACAACTTTCTTGCTTTTTTTCAAAAGCTCAACACTATTCCCTATTCTTTTTTCATCTCCACAATCTAAAGTAAAGAATAAGTCAAAATCCTTATTTTTTACATCTTCGTAACTCTGAATTAATTTAGATTCAGGAAAAAAATCAAATTTACTTGGCAGTGGGTCAGTAATAAATATATCCACATTCTTGAATTTTTGCTTTAGTGCAAGACCTAAAGCAAGTATAGAACAAATACTATCTCCATCAGGATCAACATGAGATGTAATAGCAATATTACTACTGTTATAAGCAAGGTCTAGAAGCTTATTCATCTGAGTCATCCTCAGCTTTAGAATTTTCTTCATTAACCTTTGTAATAACATTATACATGTAGATTCCTCTTTCTATAGATTCATCCAATTTGAAAATTACTTCTGGAGTATATCTAGCCTTGATTTTCTGTCCTATTTCTCGACGTATAAATCCGCTGGCCTTTACTAGTCCTTGTAGCGTGTCTTCTTTTTCTTTTTCACTTCCTAGAACACTGATATAAATATTAACATATCTTAAATCTCTAGTCACATCTACTTCTACGATACTAGTCATAGGTGCAATTCTAGGATCTCTTAGCTCATTTCTAATGATATTACTTACTATTTTTTTTATTTCTTCTGATAAACGTTTAACTCTAGGATATGACATATCCTCATCCCTTCCTAACTTATCTTTCTATTTCTTTCATATGGTATGCTTCTATAATGTCGCCTTCTTTAAGGTCATTATACTGACTTAAACCTATACCACATTCGTAACCAGTAGCAACTTCTTTTGCATCATCCTTAAATCTTTTTAAAGAGTCTATTGTGCCCTCATGAATTACGATACCATCTCTAACTAATCTAACTTTAGCATTTCTTAATATTTTACCTTCTATTACATAGCATCCGCCAATCGTACCTGCTCCAGGAACCTTAAAGGTAGCTCTAACTTCTGCTTTACCTAACTCTTCTTCTTTAAATTCAGGATCCAGCATACCTTTCATAGCAGCTTCAATATCCTCAATAGCCTTGTATATAACGCGATAGGTTCTTATATCAACATTTTCTTTTTTCGCTATTGAATCTGCGCTAGCTGTTGGTCGAACATTAAAACCAATAATTATAGCATTTGATGCAGCTGCAAGCATTACATCAGTTTCTGTAATTGCTCCTACTCCACCATGTATTGGATTAATAATTACTTCATCATTTGATAATTTAGAAAGAGATTGTTTAACTGCCTCTACGGAACCTTGAACATCCGCTTTTACAATAAGATTTAGATCTTTAATTTCACCTTGCTCCATTTGGCTAAACAATGCATCTAAAGAAATTTTTTGGCTTGCTTTTAATTGATCTGCTTTTATTTTGTTTACTCTCTTTTCAACAATAGCCCTAGCCACTTTATCATCTTCTACTGCAAATAATTGATCTCCAGCCTCCGGAACTTCAGATAATCCAGTAATCTCGACAGCAGTAGACGGACCTGCTACTTTAACACGCTTTCCTTGATCATTCATCATAGCTCTTATTCTACCGTATGTATTCCCTATTACGACAGAATCACCAATTTTCAAAGTTCCATTTTGTACTAAAATAGTCGCTACAGATCCCTTACCTACATCTAACTGAGCCTCTATAACCGTACCAATTGCCTTGCGGTTTGGATTAGCTTTAAACTCTTCTACCTCTGCAACTAAAAGAATCATTTCTAATAAAGAGTCTATATTTTCACCAGTCATTGCAGAAACTGGAACAGAAATAACATCTCCGCCCCACTCCTCAATTAAAATTCCTTGATCCGCTAATTCTTGTTTCACCCTATCAGGATTAGCACTAGGTTTATCCATTTTATTAATAGCTACGATTATAGGAACTTCTGCCGCTTTAGCATGGTTGATTGCCTCAATAGTTTGTGGCATAACACCATCATCAGCAGCAACTACTAAAATAGCTATATCTGTAACCTTTGCACCTCTAGCACGCATTGAGGTAAATGCTTCGTGACCTGGTGTGTCTAAAAATACTATGTTTTTATCATTAACCTTTATTTCTGAAGCTCCAATATGCTGTGTGATTCCTCCAGCTTCTCTAGTAGTTACTTTTGTTTTACGTATTGCATCTAATAAAGATGTTTTTCCATGGTCAACGTGACCCATAACTGTAACAACAGGGGATCTTGGTTTTAAATCTTCAGCTCTATCAGGCTCTATTATAATATCACTAACAACCTCTTCAATATCAGTTTCTTCTAGCAATTCAACTTCAATTCCAAAGTCTGCAGCAATAAGTTCAGCTGTCTCATAATCTATTTCTTGGTTTATTGTTGCCATTATACCTAAACCAATAAGCTTTGTAATTATTTCACTAGCATTCTTATTCATAATTTCAGCTAATTCTTTTACTGTTAATTTGTTTTTTAATTGTATCACTTGCTCACCTTTACTTTCCACTTTAACGTCATTATTATTCGTCATAGAATTTCTATTTCGTTTCTTTTTCTTTTTATTTTCTTTTTTATTACTTGTTTGGCTTGAAGTACTTTGTTTGCTTTGATTTATTTCATCTTTTATATGTTTTTTATTTTCTTTCTTTGTACCTGTATGATCTTCTTCCTTATAATCAATGTGTTCTTCTTGATTAGGTGGCTCTTCTTTTGCATTAGATATTGTTTCTTCTTTGCCTGATTCAGTAAATAATTCAATTAGTATATTCGCATTTTCATCATCTACTGTACTCATATGACTATTTACTTCTATAGAAAGCTCCTTTAATTTATCGATCAATTCCTTACTACTAATTCCTAACTCTTTTGCCAATTGGTATACCCTTATCTTTGACAAATAAATCACCCCCTAATAATTTGTTCTAAATTAATTCATCTAAATAACTTAATAATTTTTCAGCGAAACCCTTATCTATTATACCAATAATCGTTCTAGATGTTTTTCCAATCGTACTTCCTAACTCATCCTTATTATTCCAAAATCGGACAGGCACATCCCTGTAGGATGCTTTATCATTAAATTTCTTCTTAGTATTATCTGAAGCATCCTCAGCTAATATTATTAGATATATGGCATTTTTTTTAAAATAATTAATACAGGTTTCATCACCTGATACAATATTTCCCGATTTTGCAGCTAATGTTAGTAAATTTCTAATTTTACTATTCATTATCTGTAAGCTCCTTACTGAGTGCTTCATATATCTCTTCAGGAATATTACTTTGGAATGCTCTATTAAATGATTTTGTTTTTTTTGCTTTATCAAAGCATTCCTTAGAATTGCAAATATATGCTCCTCTACCCGGAGATCTCCCAGTAGTATCTAAACTCGTTACACCTTCTGCATTATGCACTACTCTTATGAGCTCTTTTTTGGGTTTCATTTCATTACAACCTAAACATTTTCTTAAAGGAATTTTTTTGATTTTCATATCATCACCTCAATTATCCATTGATTTGACTTTCGCTTTTTATATCTATCTTCCACCCAGTTAATTTAGCTGCTAGCCTAGCATTTTGTCCTTCTTTTCCAATAGCCAAGGAAAGCTGATAATCGGGCACAATAACTTTAGCAGTCTTATCCTCATTATTAACTTCACATAATACAACCTTTGCAGGACTTAAAGAACTAGCAATAAATTCTTTTGGATCATCGCTATATTTAATTATATCAATTTTTTCACCTTTTAGCTCATCCACTATAGTTTGTACTCTTGAACCTTTAGGTCCTACACAAGCACCTACAGCATCAACGTTAGGATCTTTAGAATCTACTGCAATTTTAGCTCTTGAGCCAGCTTCTCTTGAAATACTTTTTATTTCTACAGTTCCATCATGGATTTCGGGTACCTCAAGCTCAAATAAACGCTTTACAAGTCCAGGATGTGTCCTTGAAAGAAGTATTTGTGGCCCCTTCGTAGTTTTTTTGACTTCTACTATATAACATTTAATCCTATCTGCATGTTGATACTCTTCATTGGGTATCTGCTCACTAGGTCCTAAAATAGCTTCTGTTCTTCCTAAGCTAATATAAACATTTCCCTTAGCAACTCTAGAAACTTCTCCTGTAATAATCTCTGATTCGCGATTGATAAACTCGTCATAGACAATACCTCTTTCAGCTTCTCTAATTCTTTGTACAACAACCTGTTTAGCTGTTTGTGCAGCTATTCTTCCGAAATTTCTAGGAGTAACCTCATTCTCAAAAATATCGCCAACCACATATTTAGGATTCGTTTTTTTAGCATCTTCAATATGGATTTCTAATAAATCATCTATTACTTCATCGGTAATCTTTTTTTGTGAATATACGTGAACCTCTCCGTTATCACGATTTATCTCAACTCTTACATTTTGAGCAGAACCAAAATTTCTTTTATAACTAGAAATTAAAGCAGCTTCCACTGCATCAATTAAAATATCCTTTGAAATGCCCTTATCTTTTTCAATTTGTTCAAGAGCTTCTGTAAACTCAGCATTCATCCCTATTTTCCTCCCTAAAATTTAATAGCTAATCTTGTTAGGGCTACCTTTTCTTTAGGTATCTCAACTAAACCAACGTTAGCTACACTTACTTTAATAATATTATTCTCTAAACCTATTAATTCACCTTCAATAAGCTTATTTCCATTTAATGCCTCATACAGCTTTAATTCTACTGTTTCTCCTTTAAATCGGATAAAATCTGATTCCTTTTTTAAAGGTCTATCAAGACCTGGTGACGATACTTCTAAAAAATAATTTTCATTTATAGGATCTTCTTTATCTAATTCATCACTAAATTGTTCACTGATTTTTTGACAATCATCTAATGTAATGCCTCCAGGTTTATCTATATATACTCTCAGGTACCAATTAGAACCCTCTTTTTTGTATTCTACATCTACTAATTCAAAATCTTCTCTTTGAATGATTGGCATAACCAATCTTTCTGCAATTTTTTCAACTCGATTTTTTGCCATTATATACCTCCTATATTCAGTTTTTATTGTAGTTTTTGTTTTTATTAAAACTTTATACTCTAACAATCAAAATATATAATAGAAAGAGTGGGAAAAACCCACTCTTTCTATTATATCATATGTCTTTTAGTGTAGTATAACACATATGGTAAAATCATGCAAGTGAAAACAGTGAGAGTTGGTTCGTTTCAGGCATGTTTCTAATACAGCCATGATTGACTAAAGCTTCTATAACAGTTTTTGTAACCTTTGTTCTTTTTCTAAGATCTTCGATGGAAATAAACTCACCTTGATCCCTAGCCTCTACAATACTTTTTGCCGCATTTTCGCCAACACCTTGTAAACCGCTAAGGGGTGGCAGTAGCTTTCCATCAACAATTTTAAATCGATATGCATCAGATTGGTATAAATCTACATGTAAAAGTTCAATTCTTCTACAATACATTTCTAATGCAACTTCAAGTAGAGTTAAATAATTCTTTTCCTTTGTTGTTACTTCATTACCCATAGATTCTAATTCCTTTATTTTTAATCTAATAGCATCTTCACCTTTTATAATAAAGTCTGCATCAAAATCTTCGACCTTGGTGGTGAAGTAAGTGGCATAAAATGCTGCCGGATAATTAACTTTAAAGTAAGCCGTTTTAAATGACATTGTAACATATGCAGCAGCATGGGCTTTTGGAAACATATATTTAATTTTATTACAAGAATCAATATACCAGTCCGGAACATTATGTTCTTTCATTTCTTGTTCATTCTCAGGTGTCAATCCCTTACCTTTCCTCACATTTTCCATAATTTTAAAGGAAGTTTTAGGAGGTAGTCCTTTTAAAATTAAATAATTCATAATGTCATCTCTAGTAGAGATAACATCCTTTAATTCTGCAATATTATTTCTCACTAAGTCCTGAGCATTATTAACCCAAACATCAGTACCGTGAGATAGACCACTGATACGAACTAATTCTGCAAATGTTTTAGGCTGGGTATCAATTAACATCTGTCTAACGAATCTAGTTCCAAACTCAGGTATGCCCAACGTTCCAACTTCACAATTTATATCCTCAGAAGATATTCCTAAAGGCTTCGTACTTGTAAAAATTTCAATTGTTTTTTTATCGTCAAGAGGTATATCCTGAGCCTTAACATTGGTTAAATCCTCCAGCATCTTAATTATTGAGGGACCGTCGTGACCTAGAATATCTAATTTTAATAATCGTCCACTTATTGAGTGGTAATCAAAATGAGTTGTAATTACACCAGATTTTGAATCATTTGCTGGATATTGAATAGGGCAGAATTTATGTATATCATAGTTTGCAGGTACAATCATAACACCGCCTGGATGCTGCCCAGAGGTTCTTTTTATTCCTGTACAACCTTGGGTTAATCTATTTATTTCAGCCATATTATAATCCAACTGTTTTTCATCAATATATTTTCTTACAAAACCATAAGCAGTTTTATCTGCAACAGTTCCTATGGTACCAGCTCTATACACTTTACCTTTACCAAACAGTTCTTCTGTGTACTTATGAGCTTCACTTTGATATTCTCCTGCAAAGTTTAAATCTATATCTGGCTCCTTATCACCTTCAAAACCAAGAAAAACTTCAAATGGTATATCGTGCCCATCCTTAGTCAATACTTCTCCACATTTTGGGCAATCCTTATCAGGTAAATCTGCACCAGATCCAATAGAACCATCTAATATAAAGTCAGAGTACTTACATTTAGGACATACATAATGTGGTGGAAGAGGGTTTACATCCGTTATATCACTCATAGTAGCTGCAAATGATGAACCAACAGATCCTCTAGAACCTACTAAGTATCCATCACTTAAAGATTTTGCAACTAGTTTATGTGCAATAATATACATTACAGCATATCCATTATTAATTATAGAGTTAAGCTCCTTGTCTAATCTATTTTTCACTAAAGTTGGTATATCTTCACCGTATATTCGCGTAGCTTTTTCATAACACATTCTTCGCAATTCTTCCTCAGACCCCTCGATTTCTGGCGGGAATGTACCTTCAGGAATTGGCAGTATATGTTCAATTTCATCACAGATTTTATTAGGATAATTTATAACAACATCCTCTGCCTTTTCCCTTCCTAAGTAAGAAAATTCTTCTATCATTTCATCCGTTGTTTTTAAGTAAAGAGGAGCTTGATCTTCAGAATCACTAAATCCTTGTCCCGCCATAAGAATCTTTCTAAAGACACTATCTTTAACATCAAGAAAATGTACATCACCTGTGGCTACTATAGGTAAATTTAATTTTTCACCTAATTCTACTATCCTTCGATTTAATTCTCTTAAATCCTCTTCATCCTTAGCAAGACCTTTATTAATTAAGAATTTATTATTGCCTATGGGCTGTATTTCTAAATAATCATAATACTTAGCAATTCTTTCAATATAATCCTGAGATTTGTTGGAAAGTATGCTTTGAAAAAGCTCTCCGGCTTCACATGCCGTACCTAAAATAAGCCCTTCCCTAAATTTATTTAATAAGCTTTTGGGTATTCTAGGTTTTTTATAGAAATAATTTAAATGGGATTCAGAAACTATGTTATAAAGATTCTCTAAACCTTTATAATTTTTAGCTAAAATAATAATATGATGCGTTTTTAATGTTTTATAATCAATTTTCGTACTTAAATTGGAATTTATATCTTTTAATGTTGTTATGCCTCTTTCCTTCATCATTTCAACAAATTTAATAAAAATATCAGCGGTTGCCTTAGCATCGTCTACCGCTCTATGATGATTTTCTAAAGATATATTTAATTCTTTAGCAATAATGTTCAAGCGGTGTCTTTTTAAGTTTGGCAACAGAACACGTGCCAGCTTTAGAGTATCTACAGCTATGTTCCCAAAATTCATATTATATCTATTAGCCTTATCCCTAATAAATCCAGTGTCGAAATCCGCATTATGTGCAACTACTGGACTGTCCCCAATAAAATTTAAAAACTCTGGCAGCACTTCCTCTATTGTTGGCTTATCCTTAACCATATTATCTGATATTCCAGTTAGTTCTACTATCTTTTCTGGAATATGTTTTCCAGGATTCACTAGAGCAGAAAAACTATCAATAGCTTTACCACCCTTTATTTTAATAGCTCCGATCTCTGTAATTTCATCATTTTTACTAGATAAACCAGTAGTTTCAATATCAAAAACAATAAATTCGTCATCTAAAGAGTAGCTCGTATCTCCATCTATTAGGTTTACCTCATCATCTACTAAATATCCTTCCATTCCATATATTACTTTAATACCAAACTTTTTACCTGCATCCATAGCTTCAGGAAAAGCCTGTACAACGCCATGATCAGTTACAGCGATGGCTTTATGTCCCCACTTAGCCGCTTTTTTAATCATATTCGTAATACTTGAGGTGCCATCCATAGCAGACATTTGTGTATGTAGATGCAATTCAACTCTTTTATTTTCATATAAGTCTTTTTTTTCTACCTTTTCTATTTCTATTGCATCTGTTAGCATAATAATATTTTCTCTAATAAATTTATCGTATACAACATCTCCACGAATCCTAACTAATTGCCCCTTAGAAAATAGTTCTTCTAGTGAAGAATTTTGATTCTTTCTTTCGAAAACCTTTACAGTTATTGAGTTTGTATAATCAGTAATGTTTATTATGGCAAGCTTTTTGCCACCATTAAGCTCTTTTATTTCTACACTAAATATTTCTCCTTCTACTATAACCCGTCCAGAATCACTTCTAATATCAATTAATTTGCTGATTTCGCCAGAAAAATTCTTACCTAATAGAGCAGAACCTGATGTGGATGTTCTAGATTCACTTGTTTTTTCCTTAGCTAATTGTGTACGTTGTGCAGTACTATGCTCCTTAGGATTTTGATTTTTTATTTGATTAACGAAAACTAAATTTTCATTTTCCTTCTGTTGTTCATATTCTTCAAGAACAAACCCGCTACTCTTATCTATATCTATATGACATTTAATAGATGTTCTAAACTGCTTTGAAAAATAATTCGCTATTTGTATATCTACTTTCCTTTCCATCATTTTATTATATATGATGTCAGAACTTAAAAATAATCTTAATGTAGAATCTTTAATTTCTTTTTTAACGATACCTTCTATTGAATTAAAAGATGGTATGTTCTTTTGTAGTATATACAATATGTTATTCCAATTCATATTAATTAACTCTTCTAAAGAGGTGTATTCTATATCGTAAACAAAACAAGTATCAATTTTAGAATCCAAGTTCAGTCGGATCATTTTTCTTAGCTCATTTAAAGAACTTTCCACCTTTTCATGATCTAATATCTTTTTAGCAATTAAGGATATTACTATTCTTTTGCTTTTTTTCATATACTGTACTTTTTCTATTAAACAGGATTCATATGATGAATTCCCCGTTATTCCAAAACAATTTAAAAAATAATTAAAGTTAAGACTTCCCAAAGGAGCCATGTAATCTCCCCCTTTTTTATTAATGCATCCAATATTTAATTATGTCTTTGTACATTTTTATTCGCCAAATTACTCCTTTAGCCAACCCTATTTTTTCTTCTTTTGTCCTATGTGATACATTCCTCCAAATGACATTTTTGACTTTCAAATTATTATCTTTTGTTAATTTAGAAAGGGCTACTTCTATAGCATAACCTGAAATTTCTAAATCCAGAATTTCATTAGCAATAGATGTCTTAATTGCCCTTTGTCCAGATAAGTTAGGAGCAATAGTCTGAGCTAAGTCTGTGATATATCTTCCAGATTTAAAAATGCCTATTGTCATATCTATATCCTCTTCTACTACAGGTAAAATTAGCTCCTTAATATGACTAGGTGTTAACCCTATTAAATCTGCATCTAAAAGGACAATAATATCGCTGTGTTCTTTGCAATATCTTATACCTTCCTTAACTGCTCCAGTTTTCCCTATGTTTTTAGATAGTTTTATTAAATCAACATCGTACTTTGATACAACTTTAGATGTTAAATCCTCAGAACCATCATCTACTACAATTATATTTGATAACATATCTGTTTTCAAAGCAGGTATAATCACTTTTTCAATTCTACTTTCTTCATTGTAAGCAGGTACTATTGCAGTAACTTTCATAGTGTTCCTCCTACTACATTTTTTCAATTTCTTCTATTAAAGTAGATACGATCTCATCTTCTCTTATTTTTCTAATGATCTCTCCTTTTTTAAATAAAAGGGCAGCGCCATCTCCTCCAGCTATACCGATATCCGCATCCCTAGCTTCTCCCGGCCCATTAACGGCGCATCCCATTACAGCTATTTTAATAGGCTTCTTTAGCTTTCCTAGCTTATCTTCGACTTGGTTGGCTACATTTATTAAATCTATCTTACACCTTCCACAAGTAGGGCAGGATATAATTGTTATTTCATTTTGAATTATTCCTAGAGACTTTAGAAGCTGTCTTCCAACTTTAATTTCCTCTACTGGATCACCAGTTAATGATACCCTAATTGTATCACCAATGCCCATTAACAATAAGGAACCAATGCCAGCAGCTGACTTAATCGTACCAGCCCATACTGTACCTGCCTCCGTAATTCCCAAATGAAGAGGGTAATTAACCTTCTCAGACATTAACTTATATGCATCTACAGTTAACTGAACATTGCTCGCTTTTAAAGATACAACAATATCAGTAAAATCCATATCCTCTAAAATAGATATATGACCTAATGCACTTTCAACCATACCCTCAGCAGTAGGATGTCCATATTTCTCTAATATACTTTTTTCTAATGAACCAGCATTAACACCAATTCTAATAGGTATCTGTCTTTCTTTAACAGCTGCAACTACCTCCCGAACCCTTTTAGAATCACCAATATTGCCAGGATTTAGCCTTAGACCGTCTATACCTTGTCTAACAGCCTCTAAGGCTAATCTATAATCAAAATGTATATCAGCAACAATTGGTATATTGGTTTGATTTTTAATTTTACTTATAGATTTAGCAGCTTCCATGCTAGGTACAGCAATTCTAACAATATCACAACCTGCTTCTTCTAATCTATTTATTTGATTTACCGTATTAATAATGTCTCTAGGATCAGTTGTAGTCATGGACTGAACTGAAATTGGATTATTTCCTCCCACATATACATTTCCACATTTAACAACCTTTGTTTCTCTTCTCATTTGTTCACCTTCTATATTTATTCATATTTTCATTTGGAAATAGTTAGGAACCCAAAATAATTATTATCAGTAGATTCTTAACATCATATTTTATTTATATTAACTAAGCAACTTTAAAATATCTTTGTAGGTAATAAATAACATTAGAGTCATAAGAATCCCAAAACCTATGAAATGTATCATGCCTTCTTTATCTTGATCTACAGGCTTTCCTCTTAATACTTCAGCTAGTAAAAATAAAATTCTGCTTCCATCTAAGGCAGGTATTGGTAGTAAATTCATTAAGCCTAAATTTACACTTAAAACAGCAGTTAAATTTAGTACATCCAACAATCCAGATCTTGAAACCTCACCAACTAAGTTTATAATACCTACTGGTCCCATAACCTCTCCAGTATTAGCACTTCTGGTAACTAAGCCTTTTAAAAACCCTAGAATATCCCTTGTAATACTACCGATTGCCGAGAAACTATTTTCAATTGCTGCAGATAAAGATTTTTTCATAGCAGGTGAAATACCAATTAACATTCTATTCGTATCCTGATCCAGTTCAGGCGTCACTATTTTCTCAATTTTTTCTTCATTTCTTACTATAGTAATTTCCAAAGATTCTTCCTTTGAGCTACCAATAACATCTGTGATGTTATTCCAACTCTTAACAATAGTACCATTAATAGAATAAATCTTATCTCCTGCTTCTATTCCAGCTGTTTGAGCTGGAGATTCATCCATAACTTCCATCACTGTTGTGGAGGGCGTACCTATAGAATAAAAAATAATAATAAACAAAGCTACCGCCAGTACAAAATTCATAAATGGACCGGCAAAAATAACAGCGATCCGTGCTAGAGCAGGTTTTTTGTTGAAACTTCTCTCATCATCAGATTTCTCATCTTCACCCTCCATTTTAACATATCCTCCAAGAGGTAATGCCCTAATAGAATATTCAGTTTCACCTTTTTTTGTATGAACTAATCTAGGTCCCATTCCTATAGCAAATTCATGTACTTTTATTCCAACCATTTTCGCAACCGTAAAATGTCCTAATTCATGAATAAAAACTAGCATACTAAAAACAATAATCGCTACTATAGCAGTCGTCATATATTCACCTTCCTATTTTAGTTGATCTTTAATCCATTCTCTAACCCATTTATCTACTTCCAATATTTCATCTATAGTTTCGTATTTGAATGGTCTATGTGAGGACATTGCCATTTCTATAAATTTAGGTATATCGTAGAATTTAATTTTATCTTTTAGAAAGTATTCAACTAAAACTTCATTTGCACCATTTAATACACAGGGCATTGTTTTTCCAATTTCTAATGCCTTGTAAGCTAAAGATAGACAAGGAAATCTATCCATATCTGGATTAGTAAAAGTTAGTTCAGATATTTTTTTAAAATCTAGTTTTTCGACATTACTACTTATTCGTTCTGGATAGGATAGGGCATATTGAATTGGCGCTCTCATATCAGGCATTCCCATTTGACTAATGATAGAGTAATCCTTATATTCTACCATTGAATGAATAATACTTTGTGGATGAACTACAACATCTATTTTATCCAGTTCCATATTAAATAACCATTTGGCTTCCATTACCTCTAATCCCTTATTCATTAAGGTTGCCGAATCAATTGTAACCTTGCTACCCATATTCCAAGTTGGATGTTTAAGAGCATCTTTAGCCTCAGCATTTTCCATATCTTTTTTGCTCCAGTTCCTAAAAGCACCTCCTGAGGCAGTTAAAATAATTTTAGATATATTTTTTACATCCTGCCCCTGTAAACATTGAAAAATAGCAGAATGTTCGCTATCCACAGGAATAATTCTAGCCCCGTGTTTTTCAGCTTCCTTCATAACTAATTCTCCTGCAACAACTAAAGTCTCCTTATTAGCTAATGCTATGGTCTTACTGCATCGAATAGCTTCTATAGTAGGAATTAATCCGATACTTCCCACTACAGATGTTACAACGATATCAGCTGAATTCAAAGTTGCTACTTCAATTAGCCCCTCAATACCAGAAACAATTTTAACCTTCTTACCTATTCGATTAGATAAAATATCTGCTTTTTCTTTATTAAAAATAGCCACAATTTCGGGATTAAATTCATAGATCTGTTTTTCAATTTCATCGATATTTTTAAGTGCTGATAATCCAACAACCTTAAATCTATCACTATGATTTTTAATAACATCTAATGTTTGGGTACCAATTGAGCCAGTTGATCCCAATATACTAATGCATTTCAAAGTATCACCTCTTACAATTAATTAATAAGAACCTGACCCGTTAATGCAATCAAAGATTGCATATGGGTACCCCAGAACCTTGTTGTATTCACAATAATAATAAAATAAGCATGTTGATTCCATGCTCATCTATCCTCTGTTAATTAGTAAAACCAAAATAAGATAAATAGTTGGCGCTGTAAAAAGAATACTATCGAAGCGATCTAATACACCACCATGACCAGGCATAATGTTTCCAAAATCCTTAATGCCAGTATAGCGCTTAATCAATGAGGCGCTTAGGTCTCCAGTTTGCGCAACGATGCTTCCAAGTGCACCGATAAGTATCATTGCAATTATGTACTCCTTTAAAAATAAATACCCAAATATTATTGATATAATCACACTACCTAATACGCCACCAATAGCACCTTCTACGGTTTTTTTAGGACTAATTGTTGGGCATAGTTTTGTTTTCCCAAAAAAGTATCCCGAGAAATATGCAAACGTATCTGTGCCCCAAGCAGTAATAAATACTAACCATATCACAATATTATTTGGCTGATTCATAATTAGTAAAATACAACTTAATAATAATGGAATGTATACAATGCCATATAGAGTAACACTGATATCTATAAAATTATATTTTCCACATTTTAATTGTATTATATTAAGTATAAGAAATAGAATGAAAAATAATAAAAAGACATATAGCGAATTTTGAACAAAATACATAAGTGAAATCAAAAAAATTGAACCTATATATCCTACTATTTCAACCGGTGATAATGATTTGTTTTTACATGCATTATAAAATTCTCTTAATCCGATTAAAGATATAACTAAAACACCAATAAATAAAGGTATTCCTCCTAAATATATTAATGCTAGTAAAAAAGGTAATCCAATAATTGCACTAACTATTCTTTTGAGCATTTCATCACCCCTATATTCCACCGAACCTTCTTTTACGATTTTGGTAATCTATGATTGCTGTAAGTAAATGTTCTCCCGTAAAATCTGGCCAATATATATCAGTAAACCAAAACTCTGAATACGCACATTGCCATAATAAAAAATTACTTAGCCTAATTTCTCCACTTGTTCTAATTAATAATTCCGGATCTGGTATTCCTCCAGTATATAATAGGGAATCAATTAATTCTTCATCTATTTTATCAATTTCAATTTCATTATTTTCAGTTTTAGTAACAATTTGTTTAATAACATTAATAATTTCCGAGCGACCACCATAGTTCAAAGCAATATTAACACAAAGACCATCATTATTTTTTGTTCTAGTAGTAGCTTTTTCTATTTCATCAACAACTTCCTTTTGTAATTTACTAATATCTCCTATGGTTTGTATTCGAACATTATTGTCGTGTAACTCCGCTATTTCTTTTTTTAAATATTCAAGCAGAAGCTTCATTAATACTGAAACTTCAGATGCAGGTCGTTTCCAGTTTTCCGTCGAAAAAGCATATAAAGTTAAATATTTTACCCCAATATTAGAAGCAGTTTTAATTACATCTCTTAAAGCTTCAACACCAGCTTTATGTCCAAAGCTTCTAGGCAACATACGTTCTGTAGCCCATCTTCCATTACCATCCATAATAATGGCTATATGCTTAGGTATGGATTCCATATTAATATTAGAAGATATCCCATTTTTATTAGAATTATTCCACAGATTATTAAGCATTTTTTCACTCCAATCATTTTTAAACCCCCATTTAGGGGGCTTAAAAATATGCTATTATTAATTGCAACACATTGCTATTATTAAGCCTTTGTCTTACAACTCTTATTTCATCAGACTTTATAGATTTCTTACCTAAGGTTTCCTTAAGAACAATATTATAATTATATTTGTCTAATACACTTAAGGCTGATTCTAGTTTATATCCTACAATATTAGGAATATCCTCCAATTCTATACCTCCATAATATCCTTTTCTTTCTTTTCTGTAAGTTCGTCCACAATTTTAATAAATTTATCTGTTATTTTTTGAACTTCGTCCTGTGCACTTTTTAATTCATCTTCAGTTAATTCATTATCTTTTTGCATTTTCTTTAAACGATCATTAACATTACGTCTTTCATTTCTAAGGATTACTTTACTATCCTCTGCTGTTTTTCTAGCAACTTTAGTAAGATCTTTTCTTCTTTCTTCAGTCAATTGTGGTACAATAATTCTTATCATTTTTCCATCATTAGAAGGATTAACACCAAGGTCGGATTGTAAAATAGCTTTTTCTATATTATTAATAGCAGTTTGATCATATGGCTGTATTGTAATAATTCTTGGTTCTGGCGATGCTATAGAAGCTATTTGTTTAATCGGAGTTGGTGATCCATAGTAGTCCACAACAATCCTGTCCAACATGGCTGGATTAGCTCTGCCAGCTCTAATGCTTGCTAGATCATCCTTAAGCGCATTAATAGTTTTACCCATTTTGTCCTCAAGATTTTGATGAATTTCTAATTTCATTTTATCTCCTCCTATAATTATTTATATTAGCTGTAAATATAAGTACCAATTTTTTCCCCACATATAACTTTTTTAATATTCTCAGGATGATCCAATCCAAATACTTTAATCGGTATTGCATTATCCATACACAGGGATGTTGCTGTTGAGTCCATTACTTTTAATCCCATTTTTAAAACATCTATATAAGCAAGCTCATCAAATTTAGTTGCAGTTTTATCAATGCATGGGTCAGCTGAATAAACTCCATCTACTTTTTTAGCTAATAGTATTACTTCAGCTTCAATTTCAGCAGCTCTTAAAGCAGCAGTAGTATCAGTAGAAAAATAAGGATTTCCCGTACCAGCAGCAAAAATTACTACTCTATCTTTTTCAAGATGTCTAACTGCTCTCCTTCTTATATAAGGTTCTGCAATTTGTCTCATCTCTATGGCACTTTGAACTCTTGTCAATATACCTACATTCTCTAAGGAATCTTGAAGAGCAAGGGCATTAATAACAGTTGCTAACATTCCCATATAGTCAGCAGTGGTTCTATCCATACCTTCACCAGTTCTACCTCTCCAGTAATTTCCACCCCCAACAACTATAGCTACTTGAACGCCCATTTCAACAATATCTTTTATCTGATCAGCAATACTGTTAACTACATTTGGATCTAATCCAAATCCTTGCTCACCTGCTAAAGCTTCTCCACTTAATTTCAAAAGTACTCTTTTGTATTGAGGTTGTAACACACTCACTCCTCCTTCACATATTTATATTCTCCAACAACAAGAAAAAACCTTCATTTACAATAAAAATATTATAAATATAGGACTAATTAGTGTAAAAGAGAACACATTTGTGTTCTCTTTATATTAATATACAAAAACGATTAATTATTACCTATTTGCTTTGCAACTTCTTCTGCAAAGTTTTCTTCTTTCTTTTCTATACCTTCTCCAACTTCATATCTTGTAAATCTTCTAATAGTAATATTTTCACCAATTTTAGATATTTTTTCTGTTAGTAACTCTCCGATAGTAATATCAGGATTCTTAACAAATGGTTGTTCTAATAAACAAATTTCTTTATAGAATTTATCAATTCTTCCTTCAACCATTTTCTCAACGATTTTTTCTGGCTTACCTTCATTTAAAGCCTGCTTTGTTAAAATTTCCTTTTCTTTTTCAATAAGTGTAGGATCTACTTGATCACGACTTACATATTGAGGGCTTGAAGCTGCAACTTGAAGAGCAACATCTTTTACAAAATCCTTAAATTCTTGATTTTTAGCAACGAAGTCAGTTTCAGAGTTAACTTCAACAATTACTCCAATTCTACCTCCATGTATGTATGCTTCTACTAAACCTTCGGCTGCTATTCTTCCGGCTTTTTTAGCTACAGCAGCTAATCCGTGCTCTCTAAGAACTTCTATAGCCTTATCTAAATTTCCATTTGCTTCTGTTAGTGCTTTTTTACAGTCCATCATACCAGCACCTGTTTTTTCTCTTAACTCTTTAACCATTGCTGCACTTATATTCATACTTAATTCCTCCTAGCATATTATTAAAGGTAAGGAGTAAGGGAAAATCCCTTGAAACCCTTACCTTCTATACATTAGTAACTATTTTATTTTATGCTTCTGTTTGAACTCCTTGTTTGCCTTCAATTATAGCATTCGCCATAGTAGCTGCGATTAACTTAACAGCTCTTATTGCATCATCATTTCCAGGGATTACATAATCTACTTCATCTGGATCACAGTTTGTATCCACAATTGAAATAACAGGGATTCCTAGAGTATGTGCCTCTTGAATAGCAATTCTTTCTTTTCTAGGGTCTACAACAAATAGAGCATCTGGCATATCAGTCATAGTTTTAATACCACCTAAAAACTTTTCAAGTTTTTCTTGCTCATGACGAAGCTTGATAACTTCTTTTTTAGGTAATACATCGAAAGTACCATTTTCTTCCATTTTTTCTAATTCATGAAGACGCTCAATTCTTTTCTTAATTGTTTTAAAGTTAGTTAACATTCCACCTAACCATCTTTGGTTAACATAGAACATTCCACTTCTTTTAGCTTCTTCTTCAATAGCTTCTTGTGCTTGCTTTTTAGTACCTACGAATAAAATTGTTCCGCCTTCAGAAGCAATCTCTTTCATAGCTGCATAAGCTTCTTCAACTTTTTTTACAGTTTTTTGAAGGTCTATAATATAGATCCCATTTCTTTCTGTAAAAATGTACTCACCCATTTTAGGATTCCATCTTCTAGTTTGGTGTCCAAAATGAACTCCAGCTTCTAATAGTTGTTTCATTGAAATTACTGACATTTTACTACCTCCTTAGTTTTTCCTCCATCTTAATCATTTCTGTCTAGAACCAATTGGCACTACTAAACAGATTATAAGATGTGTGTTATCTCACCTTAAATATTCTAACACACAGGCTAATATGAATCAATAGTTTATTTTTAAAATTGTGTTTTCTGAAATATTATTTCCATTTTATTATTGAATATTCCTTGTTTTTCCTGATATAATTAAATCAATTTATTTAAATAAGCATATTATTTAAGATACATTAATTAAATTGAAAATAATATTATTTTATAAGCTTTATTACCATTTCTATTTCCCTTACACTTTTATTTAAAGATTTAGCTATATCCTCTTGAGACATACCCTTATTATATAAGTGAATGATATCTCTATTTTTTTCTTTAAACATATTATAATTTAGTACTGGCTTAAAATTGAAAGTATTTATATTATCTTTTTCCTTTAAAATAGTCTCATTTTTTCTTATAAATTCGTCATTGTCTTCTTTTAATTTCGAAACTTCATATTCTAATCGTCTTATTCTCTCAAGAAGAATACTGTTTTCTATTTTGTTATCTGTGCTAATACCTAAATCATGATGTTTTCCTTTTATAGGATATTTCTTTGTTTTTTTCGCTTTTTTTCTTATTAATACAATAATTATAACCACTAATGCTAGTATCATACTTGAAGTTAACAAAATTATTCGATTATTCATAAAACACCTCTTTTGTTTCTATTATAATATTTTAATAAAAACAAATTAAATAAAATAGAATTATTTTTCATATGGTCCAATTGAAACTTCTGCATTTTTTAAAAGAAGAGTGCAATTAGATAATTCATCGTAAATTTGTCTTGAATTATTACCTATTATTATTTTAACGCCTGGATATACTGTCTTTACTGCATGAACTTTTCCATTTCCAGAATTTTCAAATCTCTCAGAGAGTTCCAATAATTCTTTAGAAACTGAATCCTGTTTTGACTTTAACACATTATATGTTTTTAAAGATTTAATTAGCAATTCTCTTTTTTCACTATTCAACTCCTGTTTCTTTGACATTCTATTCAATACTTCAATTGCTTTTTGTGAATTGTCAATGTTCTTTTCAATAGTAATCATCTCGGTTTTAAGAAGCTCAAAACGATTTTTTTCATCAGGGTTAATTCCAACTTCAACATTAGTAATAGTTCCCATATTAGATCCTATAATATTAGCTCTTACTTCGTTACCGGCCTTAATTTCTCCTCCAACGATTAAACCTTTTTTACCCAATACAGTAATTTTTCCTTTAGTGGTTACATTACTATGTAATATGGCATCGGATACAACATCCCCATCGCATATTACATTGGCATTTTCAAGATATTTTACTGTTAAGTCCTTTAAACAATGAATAAATGCTTGAGTATTACCTTGAACCCCTCTATGAATAATAATATTTCCTTTGGAAATTAATTTAGCACCTTCAACTACGCCAAAAATTTCAATATCACCTTCAGCTTCAACCTTAAATCCGGACTTTACATTTCCTTTAATATTAATCTTACCATTAAACTGTATATTACCAGTTACATTGTCTACATCCCCATTAATGGTTTTAACTTCATCCACATATATACTACCATCTACGAAATGTACTTCTCCATCCTTAGAAGCAAAAATTTTAAAACCATCTTCACTTTCATGCACATTTTTTCCTTTTTTAATGGAAACATCTTTTCCTTTCTTAGGAAGAATCTCCTTTCCATATACATCAATACCACTTACTCCTTGAGTCGGAGGGATAATCTCTAATAAAAGTGTATCAATATTTACATTGTTTATTTTATTTAAATTTTTATAATCAATTCTACCTTCCGCATCAATCACCGAATTTGCACTGTCATTTTCTTCTTTAAAATTATATACAATATACCCATCCATACCATCTATTGGAGATGTTCCTTTTGCAATAACAATATAAGTATTAAATATATCTTTATTTGATAGTTCTTCAATTTTTTTATTATTTATGCCAAATTTTACACCTTTCGTGTTTAAAATGTCTATAATTTCAGTTGGTGATAATTTTTTACCTCCTAGAGGTTCAGTTAATAGTACTCGCGCTTCCAGTGCATCTCCTGATACCTCTAATTCTAAAGTACTATCAACTAAAATTTCTTCTTGATACGGTGCGATCCACTCTCTAATACCTCGTTTTGATCCTAAACAAATAAAAATTTTTTCATAATCATAATTTTCTACCTGTTTTTTAGCCAAGGTATCCAGTACCGTAGTTATATTTACTTCTGAAGTTTTTGGTATGTAAAGATAAATTCCATCTTCGCTATAATCTAAAGCAAACTCTTCATTTTTTACAGGTCGTGATTTACTATCATTTTGGATATCAGTGTCTATAGCTGTTATAGGAGTCAACTTTAATTTAAAAGCTCCTTTTTTAAATAAAAAGCTCTTCTTTTCTTTTAAAATTTCAATTTCAACTTGTTCCTCTGAAAGTTTTAGCTGATTTAAACCATCTTTTAAAGCTTCGTCATAAGTATTTCCTTCAGTAACAATATAGTCAATTGTCATGATTTTCCTCCTTCGATGATGCTTTATTCGGAAGTTAATTTGCATTTTAACCTAGAAATGGCTTTAGAGTGTAATTGAGATACTCTAGATTCTGAGATTTCCAAAATCACACCTATTTCTCTATATGTTAAATTGTTATAGTAATATAGCGAAACAACCTGTCTCTCTCTTTCAGGCAATTGAGTAATATTATTTTTAAGAGAATCATAGGTTTCTTGTTTGCATATTAAATCTTCCGTTAATTGTTTTTCACCTTCAGAGACACTGATTGAATTTCCTTCAAAAAGAGCCTCTTCCAATGAGATTACATTGAATGATGCTGTACTTATCATTATATCTTGCAGATCTTTCAACGATATTCCCAATTCATCAGCTACTTCTAAATCTGTAGCTGAGCGTCCTAATCTATTTTCTAATCTAGTATATGCCTCCTCTAATCTTTTAGACTTTTGTCTGACAGATCTTGGCACCCAATCTAAGTTTCGCAGGCTATCAATAATAGCTCCTCTAATGCGTATTTGTGCATAGGTTTCAAATTTTACCTGTTTATTTAAATCAAATTTCTCTATAGCATCTATCAGACCAAAAATACCATAACTAACCAAATCATCATATTCTATATTACTTCCATAAGAAGTATATAATCTGCCAGCAATAAATTTTACCAGTTTAACATATTCTTCTATTAGTAATGTTTTTGCTTGAATGTCATTGTTAGTTTTGTAATTCTGCCACAGGGTTTTAAGCTCCATTTTCAAACCTCCTGGCCATATTAGTTGTTTTGATTATAAAATTAAATTTCGTGTATACCATGACCTATAGTTTTTATGAGGAGTATTCCATTACTAGAATTAAACTCAATAGTTCTACCATAGTTTCCGCCAGTATCTTCTGCAATTATAGGTATATTCAGTGCTTGTAATATTTCCTTAGTTGCCAATACATTTCTTTCTCCAATCTTCATAATATCGTTATTTGTCTGAAAAGAAAACATTTGGCTACCTCCAGCTATTTTAGCTATGATTCTAGATTTATTGCATCCTCTATCTATCATTTTATCCAATAATAGCTGTATTCCAGTATCTGCAAACTTAGCTTTGTTTTCGTTGTTTTTAATTTGTTTACTATTGGGTAGCATAATATGAGCTAATCCAGCGATTTTAATTGATTTATCGTATAAAATTATCCCAACGCAAGATCCTAGACCAAGTGTAGTTATGATTCCTGGGTCTTTAGTTATATTCATATCAGCCATACCAACTTTAGTGATATTTTGCATTTAAATATACACTCCTAGACTATTTAATATAGTTTTAAAAGATTTAGACTCTGGAATTAAAAAGAAATTACCCTTTACTGTATCATTACCATCTTGAAGTACGGTTTCTATAAACAATACCTTATCACCAATATATCCAAATTGAATTGCAGGTACACTTATTATTGCTCCAGCCATATCTACACATAAAGATGGCACAGAAATCTTAATATTTAAATTAGTTAAAGATGATAGAGAAGAAATATATGCGCCGGATAAAATATTCCCAATTTCTTGAAGAGCCGAACGATCCATCTCATCTAGTACTTCAGCCTGGTCTTCCCTACCCATTAAAATATTCGTAAGGATCTTTGCAGATTTAAGATCAAGTAAAAACATAATATTCCCTTCAATATCGCCTTCAATTTCAAAATATACACCGGACACCACTTTCTCTTCTCCGCCTAAAACTGCACATACATCATTAAAGTCTAAAATTCTAACGGAAGGTACATTCATATCTATCCGTTTATTAATCATACTAGCTAAAGCAGTTGCTGCATTTCCAGCACCAATATTGCCAATTTCACGTAATGCATCTAAATGCAAATTATTTAGATCTTCTATTGATAAAGTCAAAATAATCCCCTCCTAGCTGTTAATATTAGCTATTAATAGTTTAGGAATATCTACAATAATAATCATGCGCTCATCGAACTTCCCGATACCTTGTATATAATCTTCTTCAAATGAATTTACTAGATCATAAACTTCATCAATATGATCTTCAGATAATGTAACTACCTCTGAACAAGAATCTACTAGTATACCTACTTTCATTTCCTCTAATGATAGTACTATTATTCTATTTTCATCAGAGATTTCAGTATGATCTAGGTGAAATCTTTTACGAAGATCGACTACTGGAACAACATCCCCTCTTAAATTTATTACACCATTTATATAATGCGCCGTACCTGGAACCCTAGTTATTTCAATTAATTTTTCAATTGTTTCTACATATTCTATAAGTAAACCGTAACTCTCATTATTTAATTTAAATACAACATATTGATTTATAGAACTCATATTATTCACCCCTTACAAATATTATTGTGATAAAAAAGAATAAATATTTTAATTAAATTAAAAGAAAGAATTTGTGTCTACAATCAGTGCAACTGATCCATTTCCTAAAATAGTAGCTCCGGCAATGGATTTAATAGTTGAAAGATATTTGCCTAAAGATTTAATTACGATCTCCTGCTGACCTATTAGTTTGTCTACAATTAAACCTGCGTCCTTATCGCCTTTTTTCACAATAACTACAGTCACATCTTCTTCCTCATCGGTACTATCATTAGTAGCATTAGGTACATTTAACAATTCAGAAAGACGCAATATAGGTAATGTAGAGCCTCTATATAATACAACCTCATTTTTTTGAACTTTTCTAATACTACTCTTTTCTATTGTAGTTATTTCTTTTATTGAATTTAAAGGTATCGCATATTTTTCCGGACCAACTATAACCAATAATGCTTGGATTATAGCAAGTGTTAGTGGGAGCCTAATTATAAATTTAGTACCCTTTCCTAAAGTAGTATCAGCTTCTACAATTCCACCTAAAGCCTCTATCTTTGTTTTAACTACGTCTAGTCCTACTCCACGTCCAGAGATATCCGTAATTTTATCTGCAGTACTGAATCCAGGAGCGAATAGCAATTGTACAATTTCGTTATTATCCATTAATTGAGTATCTTGATGTGTAATAATTCCTCTATCTATTGCTTTATTTTTAACCTTTTCAATATCTATTCCACTACCATCATCTTCAACTTCAATTACTACATTATTACCATCTGGATATGCAGATAATTTAACAGTTCCCGTTCTTTGTTTTCCTAGTTCTAGTCGCTTTTCAATTTCTTCTACACCATGATCAATGGAGTTACGTATTAAATGAATAAGAGGGTCCCCTATCTCATCAATAACTGTACGGTCTACTTCCGTTTCTTCTCCCGACATAATCAAGTTTATATCCTTACCTAAATCTTTAGATAAATCCCTTACCATTCTTGGGAACCTATTAAATACTCTTTCAATTGGAACCATTCGTACTTTCATTACAGCATCGTGTAAATTTGTTGTGATTCTCTCTAAATATTCTATTGCTTCAAGTGCATTTTGCTTTTCTCTATCTGCCCCGGCATCTTCTAGCCTAGTTTTAATTATAATAAGTTCACTAACTAAGTTCATTAAATTATCTAAGCGATCTATATCAACTCTAACTGTTTTCGATGCCTTTGCCTTTTTATTTTTATTTTCTTCGTTCTCTTTGTTTTTATTTACATCTAATATCTGCATGCTTGTCTTATTTTTATCGTTATCAATAATATTCTCGATTTCTACAGTAAGGTTTTCTTGAACTTTCTCAATATTTTCATTCAATAGAGGACTTATTTCTATAGACTCAACTTCAGATATTGAGCTTAGTTCATTTTTAACAAACTCTTTATCATGTTTTGTTATTATAACTAATTCAAAAGAGAGATCGAATTTTTCATCTTCAATTTCCTCTATGCTAGGATTTGAATGAACTAAATCTGAAAATTTTTCGATAGTAGTAATAATAATGTATGACCTTGCAGATTTTAGCATACAGTTCTCATCTAATGTTATTTTAATAGAGTAAACATTGAGTCCATCTTTTATAGCAGTTGAAACTACATTATTCACATATTCATTAAATTGAATTCCTGTACCTGATTCATTAATTTGATTCGATATTATTGAATCCTTTTTATCTTGAGTTACAACTGGGTCCATATTCTTTAAAGTTTTCAGCTTGTTAATAAGTTCTTCTGCAGAATCATCCCCTTCAATACCATTGGATTCAACATTTGTAACATAATTCTCCAGCTTATCGAAACATTCAAATAATATGTCTGTAACTTGAGTGTTCGCCTGCATATTACCTTTTCGAATGTAATCTAAAACGTTCTCCATTTCATGAGTTAAGTGTGCAGTATTATTGAATCCCATAGTTGCAGACATACCCTTTAATGTGTGGGCTACCCTAAAAATTTCATTAAGTACATTAATATCTTCAGGATGATTTTCTAAATACAGTAAATTTGAATTCATCTCTTGCAAATGTTCTTTTGATTCTTCAATAAATATTTCTAAGTATTGATTCATATCCATAGAATTACACTCCCAACCTTTTTAATATATGATTTGTAATTTCATTTAATGGTGCAATATGGTCTACAACGCCTGCATTCACTGCACTTCTAGGCATTCCATAAACAATACTAGTGCTTTCATCTTGAGCCATAACGTAGCAATCAGTTTGTTCTTTTAACTTTTTTGCACCATTTGCCCCATCTGAGCCCATACCAGTCATAACTACAGCAATAATGTTTTTGGCGATATTATTTGCAACAGATTCAAATAGTACGTCTACAGATGGTCTATGGCCTGAAACTGATTGTTCTTGTGTTAATTCAATAAAAATATCCATATTCGATTTAGAATTAATCTTCAAGTGATAATTTCCTGGAGCGATATACACATACCCCGGAAGGAGTTTCTCATTGTTTTCAGCTTCCTTTACAGTAATATGGGATATATGATTTAATCTTTCGGCTAAAGACTTTGTAAATCCAGGTGGCATATGCTGAACAATTAATATACTAGCAGGAATATCCTTAGGCATTAAAGGGATTACGTCTTGCAAAGCTCTAGGTCCACCAGTAGAAGTTCCTATAAGAATTAAATTTTGATTTTTTTCTTTATCCCTAGGTGGAAGTTTTTTAGAATTATAGAAGGATAGTGGCTTGCTCACATGTATATCTCTGTTTTTTATATTAAGATCCACTCTTGCCGCAGTGTTGATTTTACTTATTAATTCCTTTTTTAAATCATCAGCATTAATTCTGAAAACACTGGAAGGTTTCTGAATAAAATCAACTGCGCCTAATTCTAAACAAGTTAAAGTTGCATCGGCACCATCAGAAGTTAAGCTACTTAGCATTATTACTGGGATAGGATTGTTTTTCATAATTTCTTTTAAAGCTTCTATGCCATTCATGATTGGCATTTCAATATCCATAGTAACAATATCAGGTTTTAAAATATTTACTTGGTTTATTGCTTCTATACCATTCCTAGCAACTCCAATTACTTCTATTGTGTCATTTATAGCTAATATATCCATCAATATTTTTCTCATGAAAGCAGAATCATCCACAATAAGCAGCTTAACTTTTCTATTGTTAAAAATCATTCTACATCAATCCTTTTTTTCGCAACAATCTTTGTTTTTCAAAAATGAAAGCGAATATTCTATCAATGCCTGATTCATTAGTAGATTTAAATTCAACGCCTAATTCATAATTGTTATTTTTCGAATCATTAATTACGCGAACAATCTCACCTTCCAGTGTTATTAACTGATTTTCTTCTATTTGAATGTCAACTACGACCTTTTCAGACATATCTATTTCATATTTGCAAATTAATTTGACTCCACCACCACTTAAATCTTTAGAGACACACTCGTATTTAATGCCTTCCTCATTAGACTGTTTTCTAAGCGTAACAGGGATTGCAACGGGTAGCCTATAGTAGTTTCTTCTCTGAATTTTTATAATATTACCTACAGGTTTCAGTACAAAAGTTATAATATCCGCATCAATCTTTTCGACTACTTGAGCCTCGAATTGATACACACCTTCTTTTCTATAAAAAAACAAATTGATTCTTTGTTTTTTACTGAGGAAATATTTTTTCCCTCTATAAGCTGGAGGTGAAATATATAAATAATTATCATCTATATCCATAAGCTGAGTATTCAGCATATTATTTGCATCTTTGTTAATGAATTCTTCTATAATTTCTAAGCTTAACTTATCTCCAATTTTTAATTCTGAGAATATATTCATATTAACCTCCTCCTATTTGAAAAACTTCATTAATTTTTCAAAGAAATTTCCGAAATCATCAGTATTATGGGTGTGATCTAAATCATTTGTAAGTTTTATTGCAATATTTTTAATATTTTTGCTAGCAACTGTATTAGGATACTCAATAGTAAATGGTCTTTGTTTTTTTACAGATCTACTTACATTGCTATCATCTAAAACATACCCTAATTTTTCTAATTCCATTGATAGGAAGCGCTTAGCTGCATTGCTTAATTTTTCAAAAGCAATATCTCCTTCTGTTATATTCTCTACTCTATTGATGATAACCTTTATTTTTTTATTTTTTTCTTTTAAATTTATGGTCTTAATCATAGCATATGCATCTGTTATAGAAGTTGGTTCAGGAGTAGTTACAACTATAACTTCTTGAGCAGAAAGTACAAAGGATAGTACAGAGCTAGATAGGCCAGCTCCAGTATCAATTAAAATTATATCTGCATAATTATTAATAGAATCGAATTTTTCAATTAAACTTTGGATAGAAGCAGGAGGCATATCTACTAATTCTAATACGCCTGAACCTCCAGAAATAATTTGTATATTATTAGGACCATTCATTATAACTTCTTCTATAGATTTATCACTATGAATTATATCTAATAATGTGTACTTAGGTACTGTACCTAAAATTACATCGATATTAGCTAAGCCTAAATCCGCATCTATAATAACAACTCTTTGACCAAGCTTACTAAGCTCCATACCTAGGTTAATTGTAAAATTTGTTTTTCCAACCCCACCTTTTCCACTTGTGACGCATATAATTCTAGTATCCTTACCCTTATTGCTAATAATCTCCAATTCTTTTGAGTGCCTACGTCTGTTATTAATTAGTTCTCTCAATTTAGTAGCTTGATCCATATTTTTAAATCTCCCTTAATAACATATCTAAAATTTTATTCGAAGTAATCGCTTCAATATCATCAGGAACACTTTGTCCCGTAGTTACAAAGGAAATATATTGAGGATCTCTCATTGCCACATTTAAAATTGGTCCGTAGGTACTAACTTCATCTAATTTTGTAAAAATTATTTTATAATCTCTTATAAAATTGTATATGTTTAAGATATCTTTTAAATCACTATTTTTAGTAGTAGAACTAACTACTAAATAAACACTTTTATCATTAATTTCATTTAATAATGCAGACAATTCTTCCATATGATCATTGTTCTTATGACTTCTACCCGCTGTATCAACCATGATTACATCGCTACCCTTTAGGTTGTCAATAGCACTATGAATCTCTCCTGGTGAATAAATTACCTCTAATGGAATATTCAAAATATCACTATAAACCTTCAATTGCTCTACAGCAGCTATGCGATATGTATCTGCACTTATTAGGCCAACTTTTAGCCCTTTTTCCAAACTATAGTTTGCAGCAATTTTAGCAATTGTAGTTGTTTTCCCTACCCCTGTGGGTCCAACAAAGAATACTACACGGGATGGAAAATCTAAACTATTATTATCAATTGATGTCGGTATAATTTGGGATAGGTTTTTCCTAATAGCTTCATTGTCTTCCGTTTGCAAATTATTAATATCTATATCGTGCTTATGTAAAATCTCATTAATCAAGTCCTCATCCATTTCGTTTTCAATGAGTATATTGTATAAATAGTTATTGATTTTACTATTTATATTTTCATTGGTGTTTTGTAAACTACCATTTTGAATTTGATCAACAACAGTTCCTAATAAAGATTTAATATCATTTATTTCTTTTTTCAGTTCACTTTCATTAGATTTTGATGCAGCTCTCTGTCTTAAATCTAGTTCCTGATTTTTAGCCATATTAGATGGGCTTATAAAACTAGATGGATTGATTTTACTATTTATACTTGATGTTTTAGGGATATTATAGGAAGTTGTAGCTACTTCATTCTCTTCTATTGCAGCTACAACTTCAACTACTGTTTTTTTTAAAAATCCAAATACACCTTTAGGTTTAACTCTCCTTTGATGAAGAATTACAGCATTTGCTCCTAACTCACTCTTTACTTTTGATATAACGTCATGATTATCTACACCATAAAATTTTTTAACCTTCATCTATATTCTCACCATCCCAACAGATTCGATTTCTACAGATGGATCAACTTCATTGTAAGATAAAACAATTAAATCAGATGTAAGTTGTTCCGTTAACCTTTTTAAGTACAATCTTACGATTGGTGCCGTTATAATAATAGGTTGTTCCCCTAAATTCATTAATTTTTGTAATTGATATGATAAATTATTTAAGATGGATTGGGTTAAATCAGGTTCCATCGCAATATATGTTCCTCTATCTGTTTGTTGAATTGATTCCATAATTTTTCGTTCTAATTGCTGATCAATAGTGATTACTTTTGCAGGTTGATTTGAAATAAATTGCTTAGTAATAGCTCTACTTAAAGATTGTCTTACATACTCTGTAAGCATGTCGGTATCCCTAGTCATATTTGAATAATCAGCAAGTGTTTCAAGAATCGTTACCATGTCTCTAATAGAAACACCTTCTTTTAATAGATTGCATAATACTTTTTGAATTTCGCCTAGACTCATTTGAGATGGAATTAACTCTTCAACTAAAGCAGGATGACTTTCTTTAACATTGTCAATTAGCTTCTTAACATCCTGTCTTCCTAGTAATTCGTAAGCATGCTTCTTAACTACTTCCGTTAGGTGAGTCGCTATTATTGAAGGGGGATCTACTACCGTATAACCAAAAATTTCAGCTTTCTCTCTTTCTTGCTCATTTATCCACTTGGCTGGTAATCCAAAAGCTGGCTCAACAGTATCTATACCTTCTAATTCACCATCTGCCATACCAGGATTCATAGCTAAATAGTGATCAAACATGATTTGTCCAGATGTAATTTCTACACCCTTAATTTTTATAACATAATGATTAGGTTCTAGTTGAATATTATCTCTCAGCCTAAACATTGGTACTATAATTCCAAGCTCTAAAGCACATTGTCGTCTTATCATCACTAATCGATCAAAAAGATCCCCACCTTGGCTAGCATCTGCAAGAGGTATAATTCCATATCCGAATTCTAATTCAATTGGATCTACATTAAGTAAAGGTATGACATTTTCAGGTTTCCGTTTTTCATCCGCAGTTTCCGTAACATGATCTGGGATGATTTCTACAGAAGATTTCATCGCCTTTCCACGTAACTTAGTGCCTACAGAGAAAAATACTACGGCTAATAAAATAAATGGTATTCTTGGTAATCCAGCAACAGCAAATAATAATGAAACTCCAGAAATAATAAACATGGTTTTATGGTTACTGAATAATTGATCAATTAAATCATTCCCTAAATTTCCTTCAGAAGCTGCTCTTGTTACTACGATACCAGTAGCAGTAGAAATTAAAAGGGCAGGGATTTGACTAACTAGTCCATCTCCAACAGTTAATATGGTGTACTTTGCCATAGCTTCTGTAAAGCTTAAATCTTGTGTTAACATACCAAGTGCAAAGCCAGCAAGGATATTAATAAGAGAAATAATAATACCAGCAACAGAGTCTCCTTTTACAAACTTACTGGCTCCATCCATTGCACCATAAAAGTCCGCTTCTCTTTGTACCTTTTTACGTCTTTCTTTTGCTTCTTGATCATTTATAAGTCCTGCATTAAGATCGGCATCGATAGCCATCTGTTTTCCAGGCATTGCATCTAATGTAAATCTTGCAGCAACCTCCGAAACTCTTTCAGACCCTTTTGTAATAACCATAAATTGTACTATGGTTATTATTAAAAATATTATAAATCCAATAATAGCACTGCCTTGCATAACAAAACTACCGAAAGTATCTATTAACCCACCAGCAGTTCCACTAGCTAGTATATGTCTAGTCGTTGTAATATTTAGAGCTAGTCTATATAAGGTGGTAACTAATAGAAGTGATGGAAAGATTGAAAATTCCAAGGCTTCTTCAGTATATATGGCTTTAACTAAAATCAGTAATGCTAATGCAATATTAAAGCTTAGTAAAAGGTCAACTGCGCCCAACGGAATAGGTATGATAATAATTACTATGATAGCTATTATTGCAAGTGTAACTATAATATCGCCAAATTTCATATTTTCTCTCCTATTCAATCTTATTATTAATACGATAAACGTAAGCCAATACTTCTGCAACCGCCTGATATAAATCAGGTGGCACAAAATGACCTACCTCAACGCTATCATACAGGGCTCTAGCTAAAGGCTTATTTTCTACAATTACAACGTTATTCTCCTTAGCAATCCTTTTTATGTTCTGTGCAATAAGATCCTGCCCCTTAGCAATAACCTTAGGCGCGTCAAAATCGTGAGGATCGTATTTAATTCCAATAGCAAAGTGCGTTGGATTTGTAATAATTACATCAGCCTTTGGAACATCCTGCATCATTCGTCGCATTGACATTTGTCTTTGTTTTTCTTTGATTTTAGATTTGATTTGAGGATTTCCTTCAGTTTGCTTATATTCTTCTTTAATCTCTTGTTTAGACATTTTTAAATTTTTATTATATTCATATCTTTGGTAATAATAATCAAAAACCGCAAGTGCAACTAAAGCTACTCCAGCTCTTATCCCAATATTTACTGACATACTCACAATAGATTTTAATATTAGTGAAATATCCATTCCCACAGATTCTAAAATAATTACTATTTGATTTCTTACATATGCATATGAAAGATACCCAATAATTCCAATCTTTATAAAACCTTTCAAAAGTTCTACAACGGATTTAATAGAGAACATCTTCTTAAAGCCTTCGATAGGATTTAGTTTGTTCAGATCAAAATTTAAAGGTTTTGTTGTAAACAATACACCGACTTGCAAATAGCTTGCAGAAAGACCCACAATTAAACTAGTTAAGGCAATAGGTGCAACAACAATAAAAAAATTAATAATTATATTAAGAAAAAGTTTTTGAAGATTTTCAACTGAAAATATAAAGTCTACTGCTAAATACTGACTATAAACCATTTGCGTAGTATTCATTATAGTTACACCAATAAATGTGGAAAAAGTATTTATAATTATAAATGTTGCTAGTAGAACAAAGGCCGAATTTATTTCTTTGCTCTGTAGAACATTCCCTTTTTCTCTAGTATCTTGTTTCTTTTTAGGTGTTGCTTGCTCTGTTTTTTCTTCAGAAAAAAGTTGTAAATTAATTTTAAAATCCATAAAATCATCCTCAAGATAAAATTTGCATAAATTCGTATATGGATTTAAACATTTTATCAAATACAGTTTCAGAGTAAGGTATAAAAAACCGTAAAGATAATAATATTATAATAATACCTATAACAATTTTTAAAGGCATTCCTACCATAAATATGTTCATTTGTGGCATTGTTCGTGCCAAAATTCCAAGAACCACATTTACTAAAAAAATAGAAATTAAAATAGGTGCACTTAATTTAAAAGCCAAAATAAATGTTTCCGTTAGAATTCCAGATAAATAGCTTATTACATTGTCATTTATTGATATTTGCAACCCTATAGGTAGTATTTCATAGCTATTGATCAGACTCTTTATTAATTGGTGATGACCATTAATTGTTAGAAATATTAATGTGAATAGAATATTATAAAACCCTCCCATTATTGGCATTTGTGCATTTGTCTGAGGGTCCATAATATTAACCATTCCAAATCCCAGTTCAATATCAATTATTGTACCTGCAAGATAAACAACAGTAAAATATATAAATCCGATAAAGCCTATAATCATACCTATTAAAAATTCAGTAATTACAAAAAAAATAAGTGTCCTTAAATTATCGATTTCCAAACTGTATGTATTAATTTTCAATGGAAGTAGTATCAATGCCGTTGTTAAAGATAGACCTACTTTCATTATTGCTGGCATATTTTTTCTACCGAATATGGGAGATGCCACAAATAAACCAGTTGTTCTAACTAATATTAATAAAAATAATTGGAAATTTACTAATATA